>NZ_JAUBUY010000091.1:0-11313 GCF_036705565.1 Microcoleus sp. AT8-B5 | reverse complement strand
TCAATTACGCACTTGATTTAGCTAAACACTTCATCTTATCATGTTTGAGGTTGAAATTAAGATGCGTTTACCCTGCCACAAATCTCTGACTGTAATTCACGATCTAAATAAACCCGCCCCCACCCAACGGTAAATCTCAATCTGCATTATTCCCGTATTTTATAAATAAAATAGGAAATAATTTGATTTGTATCGTAGGGGCGGGTTCACCACAAATCTCTGACTGTAATTCACGATCTAAATAAACCCGCCCCCCCCCAACTCAATCTGCATTATTCCCGTATTTTATAAATAAAGGTTGATACAGGCTATTAGTTGGGTGGGGGCGGGTTTTTGAGATTGTCGGTTTTTGGCAATTATTGTTGGTGAACCCGCCCCTACAGGAACTTAACCTCGATTTCAATTTAACTTCACTGACTGACAGAGCCTTTCCCGAAAAACTTAGGCGGTGCTGCCATAGTGTAAACTTCGGTTTCAGCGGCGATTACCTGCCGTAAGTGACCGGGAACTTGCATCAACCCCAACAGTGTAATTCCGTCGAACATCCGCAACCCGCCGGTGGTTTTCTCGGCGAGTAATTTGTCAGTAACTTCTGGATCTGGTCGCGTATTTATTTCTTGATTAGAAGCTACGGCAAAACCCCAAGGAGCTCCATAAGTAGAAATAAAGCTGGTGCAGGATTGAACATTGGAGAAAACCGATTTCAGGGTATTTACAATGCGAGCGTGCATTTTCATTTCTGCCGGAGAAACGGGGCCCGCTTGCACTACGAAATATCCGTTAGGTGACATTACGCTGCGAACTTTCTCAAAATACTCTTTGGTAAACAACTGGAAAGATGGGCCTTCTTCAATGGGATCGGACAAGTCAGAAATGACAATATCCCAATCATTGTCAGTTTTATCTAAATAGTCCAAAGCATCGCCGATTACTACTTCGCAGCGGGGGTCATCAAAGGCGTTTTGGTGCATTTCGGGCAGGTGTTCGCGGCAAGCTTCTACTACTTCGCCGTCAATGTCGATCATCACGACTTTTTCAACTGTTTTCCAGCGCAGCACTTCTCTAATTGTAGCTCCTTCTCCGCCGCCGAGAACTAGGACTTTTTTGGGTGAACCGTGACAAATCATGGCTGGGTGTACCAGGGGTTCGTGGTACAGAAACTCGTCGCCAGTACAAGATTGCCATTTGCCGTCCAAAACTAAGCCTTTGCCGTAGGTACCGGTCTGAACCACGTACATTTCTTGATAGGCTGTTTTCTTGTAAGCGAGCACCGCGATGATGCCGTGAACGTAAATATCCCAGGGGGTAATGTACTCGCTCATCCAAAAGTCTGCACGAACTTCGCTACCTGACATCAATTACTCTCCAAATATAAACTGCTGTGTCGATGTTGTCACAAGTAGTAGTTCTTATCACACAATGGTGCGGGTGTGTGAGTACGATCGACACATTAAATTGAGATTTTTCAGCAATGGTATAGTGTGATTGCGTTCTGGGAACTCGGAAGCGCCTTGGTACTTGAGATTGCTTGTGGGCGATCGCCCACCCAGTCGAGATCACTTTTCCCGTCGCCCCCGGTCGAGATCGCTCACATTTAATATTTCCCCTTTGCATTGCCCACGGGTTTTGTACAAAGGTTGTCTGAACCGGGCAATTTTTCGCACTGGGCCCGCCTTGATAAGTTTGCGATCGGCCTGCTTATTTATCAATAATCGGATGAAAACCCCGCAAATGCGAGAGCGGAGAATAAAAGTAGCGATCGGTTTTAACCCGATTTTTTATTAATATGTTGACATTTTGAATGTATCTTAGATAAAATTTTTAAATCCACCCAAACCCATAAAATATTGATTTTTTTTGATAATAATGCAGAGTCTATGTGCGACGACTTTATAACTAAGTAAAGGTGACAACTAAATTCTCTAATAAAAACGCTCTTAATCTGTGGCAGTGTTTAAATTTTTTGTAAAAATAAAATTGTGTGGGGAGTAGGGTTTGGCGTTCCGCCCGCCCTGAATATACAATTTAAATGCGCTACAGCGTACACTATTTTTATTTTCAAAACAATAGCCTATGGAACCAACCGACTGGGAAAAAAGAATCAAAAAGCTGGAAAATGAAAATCTAATTTTGCGTAAACAACTAGAAAATTCGGAAACTGAACGCAGCCAATCAGAAGCCCTTAATAAAAAAAAAGAATCTTTGCTAAAAATACTAACTGAGGATTTTAGAGATTCCGAAAAAAAGTTAAAAGCAAGAATATCTACACTCGAAACAGCTCTGAATAACCAGCAAACCATGCAGCTCAAATTAATTGAAGCAGAAAAAATGTCGGCTTTAGGCATTTTGGTAGCTGGTATTGCCCACGAAATCAATAATCCCGTTAACTTCATCTACGGCAATATTACCTATGTCAATGACTACGCAGCCGACATTTTAAAATTGCTCGCAATGTACCAGGATCGTTATCCCGAAACAGATGCAGAGATTGAAGAATTTCTAGAAAAAATTGACATCGACTTTCTGCGCGAAGATTTGTTGAAAACTCTTTCGTCAATGAAACTTGGCTCCGAGCGCATCCGCGAGATTGTGTTGACTTTACGCAACTTTGCGCGGGTAGATGAAGCTGAAAAAAAACCAGTTAACATTCACGAAGGCATTGACAGCACTTTGTTGATATTGCAACATTTAACCAAAGAACAACCAGGTCATTCGGCTATAAAATTTATTAAAAGTTATGGAGATTTGCCCAAGGTGGAGTGTTATGCTGGGCAATTAAATCAGGTGTTTATGAACATCATTAATAATGCTGTTGATGCCCTGCGGGAGCGAGAACAAAAATCTTCACTAGACGAGCTCGAAGCTAACCCTGTCCAGATGACAATTACTACTTCTATTATTGCAGATAATTGGGCAAGAATTAGCATCAAAGATAATGGTCTGGGAATGAAGGAATCTGTAAAAGCGAAAATTTTCGATCCGTTTTTTACCACCAAACCAGTTGGGCACGGGACGGGTTTGGGATTGTCAATTAGCTATCAGATTGTTGTGGACAAACACGGCGGGAGGTTAGAGTGCATCTCCGCAATTGGAGAAGGGACTGAATTGGCGATCGAGATTCCGATCGCCAATTCCCGCAGCTAAGAGCGATCGATCGAGCTAAACTGAGGGATAATGAAAACTCCCTTTGACCGCGGCTCCTCCTAGTTTGATGTGCAACCCTATGTCTACTGTCACTTTTGGTTTGTCAACCCCTATAGCGGCAGAAGCCGGGGCATCCTACGGCAGCAGCGAACCGCCCCAGCGCCCCACCGTGCAAGCAGAGTGGATCGAGGTATTGGTGGACTCTCCTTACAGGGTTGCGGGGGATTCGCCTGGGGAGGAAAATAAGTTATTTACCTATCGTTTACCTGCGGAACTTACCGTGCAACCAGGGGATATCTTGAGTGTACCCTTTGGCAGTCAACAGGTAGGTGCGATCGCGATTCGGTTCATTTCTCAACTGCCACGCGACTTAGATCCCACAAGGGTTAAAGATGTCGAAGATGTTGTCAGTGCGGGTTTTTTCCCACCGACTTACTGGGAATTGCTCGATCGCACTGCCACCTATTATTGCACACCTTTAATTCAAGTAATTAGAGCCTCACTGCCGCCCGGTTTGTTAAGCCGTTCCGTGCGCCGAATTCGCTTAATTAAGGACGCAATTTCTCCGAATGCCGAAACATTTCTCAATCCCGCCGCCAGTCAAATTTTGCAGTTGCTGCAAGCTCAAAAAAACCGCGATTACACTTGGCAATACCTCCAGCGACAAGTCAAGGGAAGTTATCGAGGATTGAAAGATTTATTGAAACGCGGTTGGGTAGAAAGTTATTTAGAACCTCCCAATCCTCCCAAACCACAACTCAAACCGGCAGTGACATTAATTGCTAGTGCATTTGTCACAGATTTAACCAAGCGCCAACAAGAAGTATTGGAAGTTTTGCGGCGCGGCGGCGGTGAAATGTGGCTGAACGATTTATTGAGAATTTGCAGCGCGAGTTCTTCTGTTGTCAAAAATTTGGAACAAAAAGGTAGCGTTGTAATTGACCAAAGGGAAGTGCTCAGGGGCGATCGCGGAATTTCTCAATTGCCCGATGCACCGAAGACTTTAACTCATTTTCAAGCTGAAGCTTTAGCGTTTATTAACTCTTTTTCGGGATTCCGTCAAGTGCTGCTGCACGGCGTTACAGGTTCCGGGAAAACCGAAGTGTATTTGCAGGCGATCGCCCCAATCTTAGCCAGCGGCAAATCCGCCCTCGTACTCGTTCCCGAAATCGGTTTGACACCGCAACTTACAGACAGATTCCGCGCCCGTTTTGGCGAGCAAATTTGCGTTTACCACAGCGCCCTATCCGACGGCGAACGTTACGATACATGGCGTCAGATGCTGACTGGAACCCCGCAAATTGTCATCGGCACGCGATCGGCCATTTTCGCACCTTTACCTCACCTCGGCTTAATTATCCTCGATGAAGAACACGACAGCAGCTTCAAACAAGACCAACCAGCCCCCTGCTACCACGCCCGCACCGTTGCCAAATGGCGCGCCGAATTAGAAAATTGTCCCTTAATTTTAGGTTCTGCAACGCCAGCATTAGAGACTTTTGTCGGGACGCGCCGAGATTATTACTCGTTACCAAATATCCATTATTTATCATTGCCCGATCGCATTTATTCCCGCCCGATGCCGCCTGTGGAAATAGTCGATATGCGCCAAGAATTGCGGCAAGGAAACCGCTCAATTTTCAGCGCTTCCCTGCAAAACGCGCTCGAACAATTGCAAGCAAGACAACAGCAAGGTATTCTATTTATTCACAGAAGAGGACACAGTACCTTTGTCTCTTGTCGAAGTTGCGGCTATGTGATGGAATGCCCGAATTGCGATGTTTCCCTGTCTTATCACCACGTCGGCGAAGGAACAGCAGAAATATTGCGCTGTCACTACTGCAACCACACCGAACGACACCCCCAAAATTGCCCGGAATGCAGTTCTCCTTACTTCAAAAACTTTGGTAGTGGCACTCAGCGAGTCGAACAGGAATTAACGAGATTGTTTCCAGAATTGCGGGCAATTCGGTTTGACAGCGATACGACTAAAAATAAGGGCGACCACCGCAGATTGTTAACGCAATTTGCTAACGGGGAAGCTGACATTTTGTTGGGTACGCAAATGCTGACGAAAGGGTTAGATTTAGCGGGAGTAACATTGGTGGGAGTTGTGTCTGCTGATGGGTTGCTGAACTTATCAGATTATCGGGCCAGCGAACGAGCTTTTCAAACATTAACTCAAGTCGCGGGCCGTGCGGGCAGAGGCGACGATCCGGGGCGGGTAATTATTCAAACTTACACTCCCGAACACCGGGTTATTCAAGCAGTTAGGCGGCACGAATATGCGGGTTTTGTGGAAACAGAATTAGCAGAAAGAGCGGCGCTGAATTATCCACCTTCGGGGCGGCTGATTTTGTTGCGGTTGAGCAGTGTAGATGCGGCGGAAGTTGCGGTGACGGCGGTACAATTGGCGTCTGTTTGTCAGGAGTATATTCAGCGATTGTCTGTACCGGGATGTGAGTTGTTGGGGCCTGCACCTGCGGCGATTATGCGGGTGGCAAATCGCTATCGGTGGCAGATTTTGCTGAAGTTGCCTTTGGATGAGTCGGTGGATTTGTCGGATTTGATCGGGTTGCGCGATCGCACGCCGCGTTCTGTTAGTTTAATTATTGATGTCGATCCGTTGAATTTTGGTTGAGGGTTATTGGTTGGGTGGGGGCTGGTTTGGGAGCATCTCATATTTGTAAAAATACTTCTTCTGGCTCCTTCCTTCTTCCTCTTTCCTTCTGCCTCCTGCCTCAAAACTCCTGCCTCAAAACTCCAATTTCTAGCGGAGGGCTGCAAAGGTGAGATGCTCCCGCTGGTTTTTGTATATTAGACTTCTCGATCGCCCAAACGGCATCTTAGCCACATTTCACACAAATTAAAAAAGGCGGCACCCAGATTTGAACTGGGGGTGGAGGTTTTGCAGACCTCTGCCTTACCACTTGGCTATGCCGCCGTCACGTCTGAAATTTGACGTTTTCTTATAGTACACCAAATCTCGAAAAATTTAACATACCTGTCAAAATTTTCGTGAAGCGCAGCTATCCCGTAGGGAATCGGCCTTTTTTCCATATCCCCAAAACCCATCCGAGGCTATTCTATAACTACATCGATCGCCCGCAACACCAGCCATGACACCAGTATCTCCCCTACTCGTCGCCCAAATCACCGACACTCACTTGTTTGCAGAGCTCGATCGTACTTGGAAAGGCATCTCAACAACCCGCACCCTCGAAGCAGTTCTCGATCGCCTGCAACAGATACAGCCGCCGCCAGACTTACTGCTGCTGACAGGCGACTTATCCCAAGACGAAACACCCGAATCCTACCAGCGCCTCGTCTCCCTCATCGCCCCCCTCGGAATTCCCGCCTACTGGATACCTGGAAACCACGACAACATCCCTGTCATGGCAGAAATCTTAAATCAGTCGCCTCTTTCCCCAGAAAAATCATGGATGCTAGGAAACTGGCAATTTCTATTGCTTTCGAGTGTGGAAGCCGGATGCGACGGCGGGCGGCTTTCCCCAGAAAGCTTGAATTGGCTAGACTCTCAACTGCAACAAACCGGCGATCGACCTGTTATCATTGCCTTGCACCATCATCCTTTGCCGATCGACTGTGAAATCATGGATGGAATGATGCTGCACAATGCCGATGAATTTTTCGCAATTGTCGATCGATATCCTCAAATCAAAATCGTTCTTTGCGGCCACATTCACCAAGAATTTCAACAACAGCGGGGATCAGTTACCTACTTGGGGACACCCAGCACCTGCCTCCAACTTTTACCCAAAAGCCATCCGATTATAGTTGACAAAATCCCGCCGGGATTTAGATTGCTTGAATTGGCGATCGACGGTACTTGGAACACCAGAGTTGAGCGAGTTGCTGCCCAATCGCCACTAACTTAATATTTTTTAGTCTGCCTAAAATTATTAGTATCAAATTTACATTATCTTGTCAATACATCAACAGATAGATTTTTTTTACCAGCCCCATCTTTTATGATATTTATTAACCATAGATTGCAGACATACGTAAACTAGCGAGCTACGAACATAAATGTCGATCGCAATTTGACAAAACAGGAAAAACTAAATATATGTCTGAACTAAATGGCGTCATGATGCAGTATTTCCACTGGTACAGCCCCGACGATGGCAGCCTGTGGAATCAGCTAGCGAAATCTGCAAAAGATTTAGCCAAAATCGGCGTTACATCCCTTTGGTTGCCACCAGCCTATAAAGGAACTGGCGGCGGCATGGATGTGGGTTACGGCGTCTACGACTTATTCGATTTAGGCGAGTTCGACCAAAAAGGGTCGGTACGCACGAAATACGGCACAAAAGATGAGTATTTGGCCGCGATTAAAGCTGCACAAGATGCTGGAATTCGGATTTATGCCGATGTTGTCTTCAACCACAAATTAGGTGCCGATGCAGAAGAAGAAGCCGAAGCCACACCCTTCAATCCCGACAACCGGAATGACACCGTAGGCGAATATCAAAAAATCAAAGCTTGGACGCATTTTACTTTTCCAGGTCGCGATAAAAAATATTCCAGCATGGAGTGGCATTGGTGGCATTTTGACGCCATTGATTACAATGTTTACAACACAGAAACCCATGCCGTTTACCTGCTTAAAGGCAAAGAATTCGATCGAGGAGTAGACTTAGAAAAAGGCAACTTTGACTACCTCATGGGTTGCGATTTAGATATGGATCACCCAGAAGTCAGCGGGGAGTTAAAATACTGGGGTGAGTGGTATGTCGATACAACAAACGTTGACGGCTTTCGCTTTGATGCCGTCAAACACGTTAAAGCAGAATTTTTCCAAGAATGGTTGGAACACGTTCGTAACTATGTCAAACGCGACTTATTTGCAGTCGGCGAATATTGGTCTTACGAAGTGGAAGCTTTGCACTACTTCCTAGAAGCAACGGACGGTAAAGTCTCCTTATTTGACGCACCCCTCCACTACAACTTCCACGCTGCTAGCAAAGCCGGCAATAGCTACGATTTGCGAACAATTTTTGATAACACTCTCGTCCAACAGCAACCCGCCCTCGCCGTTACCTTGGTTGACAACCATGATTCCCAGCCCTTACAATCCCTAGAATCAGTTGTCGAGGCTTGGTTTAAACCCCTTGCCTACGCTTTAATTCTGCTGCGGCGCGAAGGATATCCGTGCATTTTTTACCCGGACTATTACGGCGCTAACTATAAAGATACAGCAAATGATGGCAATGAATACGAGATTTGGTTAGACAAACATCAGTTTATTCTCGATAAATTCTTGTTAGCGCGCCAAACCTATTCCTACGGCAATCAGTACGATTACTTCGACCACGCCAACACTATTGGCTGGACGCGACTCGGAGATGAAGAACATCCGGGTGGCATGGCTGTCGTACTCAGTAACGGAGGCGATGGCACTAAGTTTATGGAAGTCGGACAGCCGAATCGAACTTATATTGACATCACCGAACACATCCAAGAACCAATCACAACTAATGACGATGGTTGGGCTGATTTTCGGTGTAACGCCGGTTCTGTTTCGGTCTGGGTGCCACAGCCGTAAGAACTGCGTTAAAAACTGACCTACTCCTCTGCCTAAAGTAGGGTGTGCACTGCACACCTTACCGCTATAATTAGTAAATTAAACCACTTTTTACTTTCATGATTTTGCTCACCAAAACTTTTTTGTAGTTAGGAGTTTAGTCCTCTATCGACTATTATCTTTATGCTATGCGATCGCGCAAAAAAAAATATTTATATAAAGAATTATGAAGCTTTCAGAAAAAGTTGCCGTTATTACCGGCGGTGGGTCGGGAATTGGTCGTGCAGCAGCAATTTTAATGGCTAAGGAAGGAGCAAAAGTTGCTATTATCGATCGGATTTTAGACACGGGGGAAGAAACCCTCCGCCAGTTGGTCAATGAAGGAGGCTGCGGGCTGGCTATTGCCGCAGATGTTGGAGATTCTGGGCAAATGCAAAAAGCGTTTCAAACAATTTTTGATGAATATCAAAGAATTGATATTTTGTTTGCAAATGCGGGTATTAACGGTGTATGGTCGCCGATAGAGGAGATAGAACCCGATGAGTGGGATAGGACAATTAACACCAACCTCAGAGGAACATTTTTGGCTGTTAAGTATGCTGTTCCTCATCTGAAAAAACAAGGAGGTTCAATTGTAATTACATCATCGATTAATGGTACCAGAAGCTTCAGGAAAGTTGGTGCCACGGCCTACGCTTGTTCAAAAGCTGCTCAAGTAGCCTTTGCAAAAATGCTGGCGCTAGAACTCGCAGCCTGCCAAATCCGAGTCAATGTGATCTGTCCGGGCGGGGTGCTAACTGCCATTGAAGAAAGCACCGTTAAGCGCCATCTCGATCGCATTCCAGTCGCGCCTGATTCCATTCAAGACATGATTCCTTTGACGGATAATACGGCAGGTTCTACCGAAGAAGTCGCCCAATTAGTGTTATTTCTGGTATCACATTCCTCCAGCTTTATCACAGGTACTGAAGTGTGGATTGATGGCGGCGGTTCTTTGATTTAAAATCTCTATAGCAGCAATTTAAAGAATCTTCCTACCAATTACCCATCTTCAATCGAAAATCTAAAATCGATTGACTGACTATCAAGCAATTTGGTCACAAGCCCCCGGATTTATCACGCGGCTCAATTTTTCAATCTAAAATCTAAAATCTAAAATCTAAAATCGATTGACTCTCCTTTGTTTAACAGCCGTTTGCAATGTCTGGGGCAACCAATTATCGTACTGAGGATAAACAGGCAAACGCTTTACGAGTTGCCATCCTGCTGCTGCTAAAATTTCTGTTAAAGTTTGGTGTTGCAGGTGAGGATAATCGGGATTAACTTCATCCCGCGGCCCGATTCCTCCTAAATCTCTAGCACCTGCTTCTAAACAAGCCAGCAATATGTCTGGTTGTGCAACTAAATTGGGCGGAATTTGTAGGGCAATTTCATCAGGTAAAATGCTGCGGGCGATCGCAATTACTTCGGGCATTTTTGTAGCATCAAAAACTTCACCGTCCCAACTTTGTTGATTTCCGGGACTGTGTGGCTGGAGGATAACTTCTTGAATGTGATTGTATCGCGAATGAATCCGGGCGATCGCCTCTAAAGTCTCCACCCAATCTGCCTTACTTTCCCCAATTCCCAGCAGCAAACCAGTTGTAAACGGAATCTTTAATTCCCCAGCCCATTCTAACTGTTGCAGCCGCAACGCCGGCACTTTACTCGGTGCGTGTCGGTGAACAGTTTGTAACAAATGTGGAGTAAGCTGTTCTAGCATCAGCCCCATCGATACATTTACCTCTTTTAACAGTGCCATCTCCTCAAAGCTGAGCGGCCCCACATTAGTATGCGGCAAAAATCCCAGAGCAAGTGCCAGTTCGCACAAATCGTAAATCCGCTGCAACCAAGCTTTTCGCCGTTGACTGTGAGGATGTACCTCGCCGCTGAGGATGAGAATTTCAATTACACCCTGAGTTTGCAGCAAGTTGAGCTGTTTTTCGGCTTCTGCGAGTGTTAGCCAAGGACTTTGCAGGGGTTCTGCCCGAAAATTGCAATAGGTGCAGCGGTTAAAACACTCGTAAGTGGGAACCAGAGTATAAGCAGGGCTGTAGGTGACGGTGCGAGACATTCCTTGGGATTTTTATCGATCGGACTTACGCAACAACATATATCTGTGCAGTGCGAGTTTTGCGGTTGGCGATCGCAACCCTTCATCTATCTTAACACTGACGCAAGTCCGCAATCTCGTTCCCCCGGTAGATTATGAGTATTCTTGATTTGTGGGCGATCGTCCCAAAATTCCGCACTCTGCTTTTTAAAACCCCATACAGCAAGCATTCTGGCTTATTATCAGCGCAGCTTATGACACTCATAATAAAAACTGTTCTTAAAAGGCCTTTACAAACTGAAATAAAAGCTTTATGTTTATTTACATGGCGGAACACAAAGCCGTCACGAACATTGAAAACCAAATAAAGCAATCATAAACAAATGACAACAACCTTACAGCAGCGCGAAAGCGCCAACGTCTGGGAACGCTTTTGTGAGTGGGTCACATCAACCGACAACCGCATTTATGTAGGTTGGTTCGGAGTCTTGATGATTCCTACCCTCTTAAGCGCCACCATTTGCTACAT
>NZ_JAUBUY010000090.1:0-11352 GCF_036705565.1 Microcoleus sp. AT8-B5 | reverse complement strand
ATGCTTTCATTAGCTTTGATTACATAATGATATTTCATTATTATTGATTGTACCTCATAACAGCGAAAACCGCTGTATCTTCATCTCCTGCATCCAAAAGTACCAGCACAGGACGGAGTTTTGATGTTGTTACATCGGCAAACGGTAGTGCCAGTAAGAGAACTTCTCCTGATTGATAATTGGGCATATTTCAAATATTGTCGTAGATAGCATCTTCCTCGCTGTAACCAGCCAATAATTGCTCAGCAGCAAGGATCTGCCAAGCAGCGTTTTCCTCTTCTGTGTCAGTTGGTTCTTGCACCAGAACAATAACTCGGACTTCTTGGTTAGCTGCCAAGTATTTTAAGAGAGTATCGGGAAATTCTATTTTCCCTTCATCTGTGACTTTTGCTGGAAACTCGTAGGCTTTCATGGTAGGTTTTAATCTGTATTGAACTTAATTTTATTAAGACAGTTATAGTGCGAGTTTAATCTCAGAATAATCTCCCAAAGCTTCGTTGATTACAATCAGTTTTCCTTGACTATCTGCCCCTAATTGTTGATTTGCATTGAGTAATTCAATTCCATAAATAGTACCGTCTGGGGCAATATCCACATTCATTTGCTCCCTAACCTGGATAGTTTTTACCTGTGCGGTTTTTTCTTGCAGGTATATATAAGCTAGGTTGTATCTCGGATCGTAACTCAGTTTCACGGGAACCTCCTGCTCAAAAGAATTTGACAATTACAGTGATAATCATCTAGTCTTCGCCTTCTGACGCTGCGATCGCCTCCACTTTCTTAATAGCATAAACTTTTCCCTGCCACTCAGCATTGAAGGAAAAGTTGCGCCTAAATCCGGTTCTGCCAAATTGAGCCGGAAAAGTTGTGCCACTTTCAACAGTAGCAATTACTTCTGCCTCAGTTGCACCTCGCTCAATCAATCGTGCTTGAGCATGGGGATGTAATCTAACGCTCACGTTGCTATTACCTCCTTTTTGCCTCTTTATTTTTGCACTAACTTAATTCACCACACTCGTGCGATCATCGCATAAGCATCAAAATAAAGGCATGAGTGTCCAACAACAACCTCATTCCATGTACTCCTTAAACTCTTCTAGCGGTTCGTCAAAATCATCGGACATCCAAACCATTCCTTTGGCACTTCCTGCTTTGGATGACCAGCGCTTCTTATTAGCTGGCGGTATTCCTACCAATTTTACAACAGGCTGGTTATCTTGAGTAATCGCAATTTCTTCGTCTCTCATCGCCGCTTCGATTAATTCCAGAAGCTTTTCTTTGGCCTCAATAATGTCTACTTGATACATAATTCGTGCCTCCTTACTATCAATTTATAACATCACAATTCTAACTCAATTAAACAAATCCTCTTCCTCCAAATCAACAGACTGTAATTCCATATCAGCCGACTGCAACTGAGCGGGAGTAGCCGGAATCGCCGCAATAATGGCATCGATTACCTTAGCCACCGGAATAATCTCCATTCCTAACTCTGGCACCGGTTGATTCTTAGGAATAATCGCCCTTTTGAAACCCAATTTCGCAGCTTCTCTCAGCCGCAACTCTAATTGGGAAACCGGCCGCACCTGTCCCCCCAAACCCACTTCCCCAAGCAAAACAGTGCGTGCATCAACCACCCGATCGCGAAAACTGGCCACAACGGCGATCGCAACTGCCAAATCCGCCGCTGGTTCGTCCACCTTCAACCCGCCCACCGTCGCCAAAATCACATCTAATTTAGATAAAGGAATCCCCACCCTTTTCTCCAAAACAGCTAAAATTTGCTGCAATCTACCATTGTCCACACCAGTAGTAGTACGGCGCGGCGAACCGAAACTTGCAGGGCTGACTAGCGCCTGAATTTCTACTAAAATAGGTCGAGTTCCTTCGCAAGTAACAGTCGTCGAAGTACCGGGCGAAAATTCATCTCTATTCCCTAAAAATAACTCCGACGGATTATCTACTTCTCGCAAACCGTTGGCTACCATTTCAAAAACACCAATTTCGTGAGTAGCGCCAAAACGGTTTTTCATCGATCGCAAAAGTCGATGAGAAGCAAAGCGATCGCCCTCAAAATACAGTACAGTATCTACCAAATGTTCCAAAACCCTCGGCCCGGCCAAAGCTCCATCTTTCGTAACGTGACCGACAATAAATAAAGTAATATTTTCCCTTTTCGCCACCTGCATCAAAGCAGACGTACATTCCCGCACCTGAGCCACCGAACCGGGCGCCGATGTTAAACTAGCAAAATAAATAGTTTGGATGCTGTCAATCACCGCCACATTCGGTTTCAGCGCTTCCAACTCCCGCAAAACAACTTCTAAATCCGTCTCTGGAAGCAAGTAGAAATTCTCCGCTGAATTGTCCTCCGAATCCTTTTTAGCTTCCCCGTTACTGCCAGATTTATGCCCGCCGTTGCTTGACAATTCAACCGGATTAGCCACGCCCAAACGCTGCGATCGCAACTTCACCTGCTGGCCGGACTCCTCCGCACTGACATACAGTATCCGATCCTTGCGGGCCAACATATTCGCCACCTGCAACAGCAGCGTCGATTTCCCGATTCCCGGTTCCCCCCCAATCAACACCAGCGATCCCGGCACAATCCCGCCTCCCAAAACTCGATCGAGTTCCCCGTAACCAGAAGGCCACCGAGACTGAGTTTGGTCAGCAATCTGCGATAATCTGAAAGATACCCTTGGTTGACCCTTCGACTTATCAGGGGGCGAACCGCCCACTGTCTTAGTTGTCACCCCAGTTAAACCAGCCCGCGGCACACCAGCAGTAGGTTGTTCTAACTGCTCGTCAAAAGAATCCCACTTCTGACAGCTAGGACATCTGCCAAAATATTGTGGTGAATCATACCCGCATTCCCGACAAATATATTGTATTCGAGGCTTAGGCATTGTTTACTATGATAAATAGTCACCCTAACATTTAGAAAAGTCTGATTTAAAGCAATTATCAAGCTTTCAGACCGATCGCCGCCCATGATTCAATTTGTGTCCTCTATGATAGGGTACAAAAAAATAACATTATCTGAAATGTAACTTAAGGAGTGCTCGGTAACTTGGAAAACCATAAAGAAAAAATTCTGGTAGTCGATGACGAAGCCAGTATCCGTCGCATTCTGGAGACTCGCCTTTCCATGATTGGCTACGATGTCGTCACCGCTGCTGACGGCGAAGAAGCTCTCGAAACATTTCGCAACACCGAACCCGACTTAGTGGTTTTGGACGTGATGATGCCGAAGCTAGACGGTTACGGCGTCTGTCAGGAGTTGCGAAAAGAGTCAGACGTGCCTATCATCATGCTAACTGCTTTGGGAGACGTAGCCGATCGCATCACCGGTTTAGAATTGGGCGCCGACGATTACGTCGTCAAACCCTTCTCTCCCAAAGAACTAGAAGCCCGTATCCGTTCGGTATTGCGCCGGGTAGACAAAAACGGCGCATCGGGAATTCCCAGTTCTGGAGTCATCCACGTCACCAACATTAGGATTGACACCAACAAGCGCCAAGTTTACAAAGGCGACGAGCGAATTCGCCTCACGGGCATGGAATTCAGCCTGTTAGAACTGCTTGTCAGCCGTTCTGGAGAGCCTTTTTCGCGATCGGAAATTTTGCAGGAAGTCTGGGGATACACGCCAGAACGCCACGTAGACACCCGCGTAGTGGACGTTCACATCTCGCGGCTGAGGGCAAAGTTGGAAGACGACCCCAGCAATCCCGAATTAATTCTCACCGCCCGCGGCACCGGCTATCTCTTCCAGCGAATTGTCGAAATTGGGGAAGTAGGATAAAGTCAGTTGGCAGTTGGCAGTTGGCATTACTTAAATTACCAACTACCAATTACCAATGACTAATGACTAATGACTAATGACTAATGACTAATGACTAATGACTAAATCTGATCCCAATAAAGTTTTGCGGCAATTGCCCTTAGTTGCAGGAGGGTTAGCAGGTACGCTGCTAATGGTAAACCGATTGCTGACAGAGCAAATTACAGATTCTCAAGCTCGATCGGACGCTTTGGGAGTAATTATCAGCGCTCTGCTGATTTTAACAGGTTTGCTGTGGCAGCAGGTGCAAGCGCGATCGCCCGATTCCGTAAAACTTATCGGCGAAGAAGGTTTTGAATTTGCGCCGGATTTGCCGGATGCTGTGAAAATAGAATTAGCCTGGGCGTCGCGTTTGCTGTTGACAAATACCGCCACAAGGTCGATCGTAATTGTGTATCAAGGAAAAGTCCTATTGCGGCGCGGTATTTTAGGCATCAATCCCGAAGTCAAACCGGGGCCGATTTTGCAGCGAGTGCTCGACAAAAATAAACCAGTTTATTTAGTAAATCTCAATATTTATCCCGGCAAAATTGAATTTGACTATTTGCCAGAAAATACTCAAGGAGTCATCTGTCAACCCATCGGCACCCAAGGCGTTTTAATCTTAGGCGCTAACGCGCCCCGCAGCTATACAAAACAAGATGAAAACTGGGTAGAAGGCATTGCCGACAAACTAGAAAATACCATCAATCGATTTTAGATTTTAGATTTTAGATTTTAGATTGTGGATTTTAGATTTTAGATTGTGGATTTTAGACTTGAGATTGTGGATTTGAGATTTTAGATTTTAGATTTGAGATTGTCGATTGCACAATGCCAGCACTTTGACACTCCTCGACTATCAGGTACGAGGATTCTTCCTTCACCGGGATTCCGACGAATTTACTTGCAAGAAAGCATCTTGACCGTATGCCCTACGGCTGCAAGTCCTCTAATAAGAACTACTTGAGCTGCTGCAATATCCCTATCAGTTGTGTAGTTACAACTTGAGCAGGTGTGGGTGCGCTCTGACAATTCTTTTTTGCCCGTTTCTACACCACAACTAGGACAAATCTGACTTGTTTTATGAGTGCTTACTTTCTGGAAGTACACGCCATGCTTAAAACAGGTTTGCTCTAATATTGTGAAGAACTGACCCCAGCTTGCCTCTAAGCAATGTTTACCTAGTATTGCTCTAGACAATCCTACTAGGTTCAAGTCCTCAACAAATATCATCCCCACATCTTTACAGAGTTGGTGAGACAATTTCCAGTGCCAGTCTTGGCGACAGTTTGCAATGTCCTCGTGCAGTTGAGAAACTTTCTTCTGAGCCTTTTTCCAATTATTTGAGCCTAACTTTTTCCGACTGACGCGCTGTTGCAGCAATTTAAGCTTGCGTTCGGCCTCAACAAAAAACTTTTGGCGCTTGACTAAAAGACCGTTAGAAGTTGCTATGAAATTAGTTAAGCCAACATCAATCCCAATCCCCTCGCCGTGTGGCATAACCGACGGCACTGACACGTCCCATTGTAGGGTTAGCATTACATACCAACCGCTGGCTCTCTTGACGATTCTGGCTTGTTTGATAGTTGCCCCATCAGGAATAGGACGCGATTGGTGAAGTTTAACCAATCCAATCTTGGGTAATTTTACTTTTCCATTCTGAACCGGATCAACCCCCAATTGAGGGAAGACAAAAGACCGCATTGTTCCCGCTTTTTTAAAGCGAGGAAAACCGTGCTTTTGTTCCCACATACTGACAAACGCTTTTTCAAGCCGTCTCAATGTTTGTTGCAAAACGTGTACGGCAACGGCACCCAAAGCCGATATACTTGCCCTGGCTGCGGTTAAGTTCTTGCACTGACTAGCATAAGTTGGTCGTTTTGTTTCGGCCCCAATAATAAATTCAGAGCGGATAGAGCAAGCGTTAACCTGGCAACTACGAGAATGAAACCAATGCTTGCGCTCTGCCAGCGCGTAGTTATAAACGCGACGACACTGTTCCAGCCAATCTTCAAAAATGGCTGCTTGCGCTGGCGTTGGTCTTAATTTGTACTCGTAGGTTAAGTTAAACACTTGCTCTATCCTCCTACTCTGATTATACAGTCGTGAAGAAAGGCCGGAACGCTTATTCACAAGTTTTAACTAAAGTCGCCCTAAAAGGGCGAGGCTTGTACCCAGTTTCTTGGTCAAGGTGCGTTCCTCTTCGAGGGCTGCGCTAACAAGCGATTTGCCTCATTCTCGGTGTTGGCTATCGGCAATAAACAAGATTTATTACCGATAATATCTTTTGAAAAGAAGAAGAGGGAGCGCTGCCCCCAACGAAATTTCCAGGGTTTGAGGGTCTTTTTAACCACCAAGACGCGGGCTGCGTGTACAGGGCAGGGCGCACCTTAGTCCTCAACAAGTCTCTCCGGGTGCGCTAGGCGCACCTTACTAGCTCAAAACTCGCAACTCAAAACTCAAAACTACTAGCGAGCCCAGTCAGTACCGCGCCACAGCGTAAAAAACAAAACACTAGAAATCAGCGCGCCCAGCAGCCACTTAATCGCATTTTTAAATAACCCCAAGCGCTGACTTTGCTGAACCGCAGCACTTTGCGTCTGTAACCGTTCCTTAGCCGGAGTAATTCTCGAAAGAATTTGCTCTTTCAATTGCTGTGGGTTTTGCGTATCCGCTTGTACCCCCAAACGGGTAAGTTCCCCCGCCAAATTCCTTAAATCTTCAGGACTACCCTTATTCAGCCGTTCTTCCACCTGCTGCAACTGAGCTAATTGTTGGTTTGCTTGAGTAGTAATTTGCTGGTTGTTTTGATTGTTGACGTAGATAGTGCCAAAAATTCCCAAAGGTAGCATCAACAGAAAAACCAGACCTAGCAGCAGACAAACCCAAGACAAAACCTTCAAAAAAAGGTCTTCCAAACCTCGGCGTTCGTATCCTTCGCCAAAAAATATCAGCGCCATTGCCAGTAAAGGAACTGGCACCCGTTCCACTACAGCCCCAATCGTTTGCAATTCCCAGAGGCGATTGCCAAAATTGGCTGGTATAAGAACTGCAATCGTATCTAATACAGACAAAATTAATAGACCGTAGCCAATCCAACGCAGTCTGTAGATAGAAAAACCTTGTTCGCCTTGTAAGTCATTCATAAAATAATCAGAGTTGTTGTTAAGAAAAATCTCTCTTGACGCCGCCCAATAACGGATACAATCCCCCGACCAAAGTCGTGGATAGTCAAACATTTTAGACTCTTGTTCAAGCTTCCAGATTCACCTGTGGATTAAATCTAAAAGCTAAAAGCTAAAAGCTAAAATCGACTGAATCGAGTCAAGGTTCGGGGAATCGCGGCTGCCACCACTCATACCAAGAAACCCAAGCATTCTCTAGAATTTTTTTGGCATCTTCTGGATTTGTTTTATCCAAAGGCACAGACATCTGAGTCCACAAACAGCGCCGGTCTTGAATATTTCCCCTACCCAACAACCAAAACAGAATACGGTTTGGCTGCCAATCTCGAGTATTTCGATTATATCTAAACTGTTGGGAAGTTACTGTAGCACTGCCATTAGGATTGATACACGAACTCAAATACAGTCGATTTTGCTGTTGCAAAATTCCGTGAAACCCTGCGCCTTGAGTGTTTGCCAATGCTAGTTTACCAGGAGACGACTTGAGAACAGTATGTCCCCTCATCATACCTTCCACATCCCCAATGGTGTCTACTGCATAGCGCATCTCTATTTCTAGAGCCATGCTATTTTTTTGATATTCATATTTCCTGGCAGCTTTGAATTCTGAATTTTCCTTGATTTCCAGAAGCGCGCTCTTGTTTAGTTTCCAATCGGCTAGAGGCACCGACTCGGGAAACTCAAACGGGGTTGCCACATTCTTGCCGTCCGATGGATAGAAAACCAACTTTCCGGCAACCAACAAAACCCCTCCCAAAGTAACAGCCAACAGGGAAAGCCTAAGTGGTTTCCAAGAGGTAATAGCCATTAGCAATTCTGTCCTTCCTGATTTGGGGGTTGGTTTTTCAAAATTGCAAACCAACAGAATAACCCGAAAATAAATACAGCAATCATCGAAAATATTACCGAACCATTTCCTTCGTGCCAGTATTTAAATGCTTCGGGTTGAGATAGCGATACCAGCACGGCCAGGAGACCAACTCGCGCGGCATTCACTACAAATGCAGTAATTATTGCCACGAATGGCAATACCATTTTCTGACCCGTAGTGGTAGGAAACATCAGTAAGAAAACCAGAGCTAGTCCTAACAATTGTAGCATCGCATTCACCCCGGAACAGCCGTGATTCACTTCCACGCTTCCCTTTTCTAGGATTAGAAAAACCCCTTTCCGCACTACTTCAAATCCTACATAGTGCAGGATGAAAGCTGAAAATTTAGCTGTTAATTTTGGAACATCAACAAATACTCCGATCAATCCGGGAGGAATAGCTGTATACGCAAGAATTAGAAGTTCCTGCCAATATTGTTTCAGTCCTTTTGTGCCGGAAGCCAGCAAGGCGAGACTGATTCCAGACAAAAAAGGCGTTGCTCGGATAAAAAAGTCGTATCCCGATATCGACGAACTTTTGAGCAATATTAAAGCAATTAACGCTGTCCCAAAAAAGCTGGCGAAAATTCCGCTTTCAAAATTTAAAGACTCGTGCCTTTCCCAAATTAGAAATGCTACGACTCCCCAAAACAGTAACATTGTACCGAACAGGTCAGTGTCGTTTGTTCGGGAAGTCAGAGTTAGGTGTATGGCAATCAAACCGGAGGCGATGCCTAACAGCCAGTATTTAGGTTCTTGGATGTGCTTGAGCGAGTTTATTTCGGTCATTGCTGCTTTTTGTTTTTCCTAAAAGCTTCTAAAATGCTTAAGCTTGTAACTCTATTAAAATTATCAGCTACAAACACTTAAATTTATGCGTTTGGGATGATTTTTCACTAAATCTTCACAAAGATTGACAAGAGCAAATATGTGTGATATCTACCTTCACCTAATTAAATCTGAAGTTAGGAGCAAAGACAAAAGAAAACAGGTTTTTTAACTCAGATCGATCGCACTCCACGAAAGATTTTCCTTTCTCTAACCCGGTTTATGCGGCGAGAGTTTAAATGTAAAGCTTGAAGGCAAGACAGAAACCTTTGTTGGACGCACTCTTGAGCTGGAAAACCAGTTTTTTACTGGTTCTGGTTTTTTGTAGCCGGTGCGTCCAGGAGGAGATTAGTTAGAGTAGACTTTCCGGTAGTAAGTTTGATATTCCTCCGAAAGCAGGGGTTCCCACCACTCCCGATGGGCTAGGTACCATTCTACAGTCTGTCGCAAACCTTCTTCAACGGTTACTGAGGGAGTCCAACCTAACTCTGTTTTAATTTTGGTGGCATCAATAGCATAACGCCGATCGTGCCCGGCTCTGTCTTTGACAAATGCGATCAATTGTTCGCAAGGACGGGCGGGTAAATCAGAAGCTAATTCGTCCATTAGCTGACACAGCATTTTCACTAAATCGAGATTTTTTACCTCGTTGTTGCCGCCAACATTGTAGGTTTCCCCAGGCTGACCACGGTGAATAACGACATCTAAAGCGCGGCAGTGGTCGAGAACGTACAGCCAATCTCGCACGTTTTGACCGTCGCCGTATACTGGCAGCGGTTTGCCCAATAACATATTGATGCACATTAATGGAATGAGCTTTTCTGGGAAGTGATAGGGGCCGTAATTGTTGGAACAGTTGGTGATAATTGTCGGGACGCCGTAGGTGTGGAAATAGGCGCGGGCGAGGTGGTCGCTACCAGCTTTGGAGGCTGAGTAGGGACTGTTGGGCGAGTAGGCCGTTGTTTCTGTGAAGGCTGGGTCATCGGGGCTGAGACTGCCGTAAACTTCGTCGGTAGAAACGTGGAGGAAGCGCATTTGGGTTTTGAGAGATGCCTCATCAATGGCTTCAAAATGCTTGCGGAAGGCTTCTAAAAGTGTGAAGGTTCCGACAACGTTGGTTTGAACAAAGGCGGCAGGCCCGATAATTGACCTGTCAACGTGGGATTCTGCGGCAAAGTGGGCGACTGTGGTGATGTTTTCTTCTTTGAGCAAGGTATCGACTAAGGTACGATCGCAAATATCCCCCTGCACAAATCGAAAATTTTCGCCTCCTTCCAAAGTTGCCAGGGTTTTTCTGTTTCCGGCGTAGGTTAAAGCATCGAGTACCACTACTCGATCGCCCGGATAGCTGCTGCACCAGTGATGCACAAAATTCGAGCCGATAAATCCAGCCCCGCCCGTCACCAACAATCGGCGAGGAGCTCGGTCAATGCCTTGATTCGCGCTGTCTGTCATAAAAATAAGAGTTTTTCCAATAACTAAGCCTTTACAAAAGTAGCCTTAAAAGTAGTTTGTCACCAAGTGTTTGCCGCTCTGTAATTAAAATTTCTACTGTCTCACCTCAGATTTTCTAATTTGGGCGCGATCCAAGTATGGGTTCACAAAACTTGAACTTCCACCGATCTGTTCGCCCAAATGCTTACATAATAACCATTCCAGTTTTTTAAGCGGGCAATTTTAAATTTGAAGTGCGTGAGGCTATAGCTGACTTTTGCGATCGATCCGCGATATGGACGGCGCGCAGAGTTGATAGATTTGTAAAGAGCTGTTACCATTAATTTTTTAATTATCCTTTACAATCTCCCAAGCATCATGAAGAAGTTTCAAGTGTTAGCTGGCATTGCTTCCGTAGTCGCGATCGCAAGCAGCATCGCCATAGGTGACGCCGCATCTGCTTTCCCCTGTTCCTACAGCAAATCTAGCGCGTCTAAATCTGGTTCTGCGACAACCCTCCTAGGTTCCGGCGGCTCGGAGCGCATTAATCCGTGGAAATCCTACAAAACAGCAGCTATCGGTTTCCTCGGTTTGGCTGGAGTTTTGGGTGGCGGTGCTGCTTACATGAGCTACCGTGCCGGCAAGCGCGCTTCTGCTGCTTGCGCTGCGATGACCGATAATTTTGAAGTTTTTGAAGAGTCGGCTCCGATCGCAGATGCAGGTGTTTCTGGACACTTGGAAGTTCCGGCGTTGCTCGATTTGGCGGCGGCGGGTGCTGTAGCTGAGTCAGCAAATGCGGTTGCAGTCGTTCGCGAACACCCAGAAGCTCCAGGTGGCGAGCTGGATTTGCCGGTTTCGCCAGTTGCTGAGTTGAGTTCTGAAATTGCGATCGAACAAGTCCAAAGCGCGATCGTCAAATAGTTATCTCAAACCAACGTATTCGCTTAGCGCACCTCCAATCTTGCAAGATTGGAGGTTTTTTGAGTCTAAATTATCTACCCTACAATTTCTTGTCATGGCGATCGCGAAGCACTGCAAACAATAGACAGATGAATCGATCGCACCAGTATCATATTCCGGCTCAGCAAACGAGCGCTGAATTAATATCAATTAAAAAAACTCTTGCTACCATCGTAAGGATTCAGGTCTGAAATTCGGGAATGAGGTCAGGCATAGGAAAGTAGTCACAAGAATGGGCATTCATAGCCT
>NZ_JAUBUY010000126.1:0-1128 GCF_036705565.1 Microcoleus sp. AT8-B5 | reverse complement strand
GGGAGCATGTCACTTTTGCAATAAGTATTTATACTTGTGCAGTTTTTGGCGGTCTACCAATTAAGCCATTTAAGTAAGCACATCGATGAGCCAATACCTGCCCAATATGTTCTGATTTCCAACTTGCTCCAGATATTTTAATTCTTCTACCTATTTGCTTAATTCCTGATTCTACTGCCCCAGAACCAATCGAACAGATGTCATTTCTCTGGAAAACTTCGTAATTAATAATTCTTTCTTTATGCTTTTCTAAATACTTACAAAAATTAACTGCTGGCTTTTTCTTCAATTGTATGAATAGTGCTATTGCACTTTTTACATTTCCTTGCCATAAGTATGTTTCGGCTTGCTTCAATCGCTTAATTGAACCCCCCACCTTCTGAAGATTTTCATTCAAATGATACCAATCTAGAATTTCTCTTCTGTCCTGTTGACAACTAATTTCTTTAAATATATTCCATACACCATCATGTCCATCAGCTAGACAAGTTACTGGTTTGGCTAGTGGTTGTTTATTTGCCCAATCAATAATGATGTCATTTCGATCGAAGCTGGCTACTATGCCTGCTTCCGACACAATTGCTTTATAGTCTTTCCACTCAGATTTTTCTCCGAATGGTGTTATCAATCGTGCTTTTCCACCGTCTGCACTTAACTCGGTAATATCTGCTGTTGCGTAAGGCTGCTCAAATTTTTGATAATGTACTAATCTTTGTTGTGTCTTGGCTGGAACCGTAATCCCTGTTATATATTCAATATCTTTGGCTGCATGTTGATATGCAACATTAGCACTCAGTCTTAAACAACAGTTTTCTAAATGTGGACTCAATCTACTCCCGCTCCCACACCCTAGTTTATCTGCTTGCTTTTGGGTGATGCTTAAATCACCTAATGTACTTTTTAATTTCTTTACCCTTCCTGCTTTTGTGCCACTAGCTGAGTAGATAAAAAAATTCCGATTTGCGGTGTCACATGAGTTAACACCTTATCTTTAACCGTGAGCTCGATATCTTCTAATGTTTTCAAAGATTCCGGGTCACAATCAGCATACAGAATTGCCGAAATAGCTTCTACATGTGTTTGAATCGCCTGTTGCTCTTCGTCCGTCATAGTTCAATCGCCATTAAT
>NZ_JAUBUY010000009.1:124997-158774 GCF_036705565.1 Microcoleus sp. AT8-B5 | reverse complement strand
TCACTAACTCGCAGCGGAGTCAGGCTAACCGTCCCTGGATAGGAGAACCTATCCATTTAGGCTAAACGAATCGCACATCAGCCTTAATATTAAAACATAATGATCAGCAACAACTCAACTAAAACATCTCGCGCTAAACTGCTAGAGGACTGATACCAATTTAATGTGAAGTTGCACATATCTCGATCCCCCTAAATCCCCCTTAAGAAGGGGAGTAGGGGTTGACTTTGAGCGGAATCTTGTCCCCCCCTTATTAAGGGGGGCTAGGGGGGATCTGATTCTACGGGGCCTCATAAAAAATTGGTATGACAAGCTTACCCAGCACGAGTAAAAGTATATTTGATTATGGTGAACCGTCTTGCTCAATCCCAAAGCCTTTACCTGCGGAAACACGCCGAAAATCCGATCGACTGGTGGCCCTGGTGCGACGAAGCCCTAGAAGCGGCCCGAAGCGAAAATAAACCGATTTTCCTGTCAATTGGCTACTCTAGCTGCCACTGGTGCACGGTGATGGAAGGGGAAGCATTTTCCGATCGCGCGATCGCCCAATACATGAATGAGCATTTTATACCGATAAAAGTCGATCGCGAAGAACGCCCGGATATCGACAGCATTTATATGCAAACCTTGCAAATGATGACCGGTCAAGGCGGTTGGCCGCTCAACGTTTTTCTCACTCCAGACGAGCGAGTTCCCTTCTACGGAGGCACTTATTTCCCCGTAGAACCGCGCTACGGACGGCCGGGATTTTTAGAAGTTTTGCAAGCAATTCGCCGCTTTTACGACACAGAAAAAGGCAAAGTAGAAGCCTTCAAAGCAGAGATTTTAGGCAACCTCCAACAGACGGCAGCGCTGTCAGGAGTAACCGCAGAATTAAATCGCGAACTCTTCCAAAAAGGCTTAGAACTCAACACGGGAATTGTTGCGGGCAGCAACCCCGGCCCCAGTTTTCCGATGATACCTTATGCTGAGCTAGCACTGCGGGGAACGCGATTTAATTTTGAATCAAAATACGACAGCAAACAAGTCTGCACTCAGCGCGGATTAGACTTAGCATTGGGCGGCATTTACGACCACGTAGGAGGCGGATTTCACCGCTATACGGTTGATGCGACTTGGACTGTGCCACACTTTGAAAAAATGCTCTACGACAACGGTCAAATTGTTGAGTATTTAGCAAATTTGTGGAGCGCGGGAATACAAGAACCCGCTTTTGAAAGTGCGATCGCGGGGACAGTAGAATGGTTAAAGCGAGAAATGATTGCGCCAACAGGCTATTTTTATGCTGCACAGGATGCGGACAGCTTTACCCCCCCAACCCCCCCTTACCAAGGGGGGGCAGAAAATTCAACCCCCCCTTATCAAGGGGAAACAGAAAATTCAACCCCCCCTTACCAAGGGGGGGCAACGGGGGGGTCAGAACCGGAAGAAGGAGCATTTTATGTCTGGACTTATGCCGAACTGGAACAACTATTAACTGCTGAGGAATTGGCAGAAATTAAAGCACAGTTTACTGTTAGTCGCAGCGGCAATTTTGAAGGCAAGAATGTCTTGCAGCGCCGCCATCCGGGCAAACTAAGCGACAGGGTAGAAAAGGCTTTGGCTAAACTCTTTGCTGTGCGTTACGGTGGCAATCCCGATAGTGTAAAAACCTTTCCGCCAGCCCGCAACAATCAAGAAGCTAAAAACGACAGTTGGCCGGGTAGAATTCCCGCCGTTACTGACACGAAAATGATTGCTGCTTGGAATAGCTTAATGATTTCGGGCTTGGCCCGCGCGGCGGCTGTTTTTGGAAATTGGGAATATCTAGAATTAGCTGTGAAAGCGGCTAATTTTATTTTAGACAATCAGTGGACGGATGGGCGGTTTCAGCGGTTGAATTATGACGGACAATCTGCTGTTACCGCGCAGTCGGAAGATTATGCTTTGTTTGTGAAAGCTTTGTTGGATTTGCACCAAGCGAGTTTGACTTTAGGCAACGGGGAAGAGGCAAAACAGTTGCCGAATTCTCAGTTTTGGTTGGAGAAAGCTGTGCAGGTGCAAGAAGAATTTGATGAGTTTTTGTGGAGCGTGGAATTGGGAGGATATTACAATACTGCTAAGGATGCTAGCGGAGATTTGTTGGTGCGGGAACGCAGCTATATAGACAATGCAACTCCGGCGGCGAATGGAATTGCGATCGCATCTTTGGTTCGCCTCGCGCTGTTGGGCCCGAATTTGGAATATCTCGATCGCGCGCAGCAAGGCTTGCAAGCTTTCAGCAGTATTGTGCAAGATGCTCCGCAAGCTTGTCCGAGTCTACTTTCGGCGATCGACTGGTATCAGCATTCTACCCTGATTCGCACGACTCCCGATCGAATTGCTGGGTTGATTTCTCAGTATTATCCGACTGCTGTCTGTCAGATTGAGGCTGATTTGCCTGAAGGTGTTATCGGGTTAGTTTGCGAGTGTTTGACTTGCAAGGAACCGGCGAAAAGTCAAGAGCGGCTGTTGGAGGAAATTTTGCAAAGTCAAACGCGAGTTTAGCACCAATACTGTCTATATTATTGAACCGCGAAGACGCGAAAAACGCGAAGGAAGAAGGAGGAAGCAGAAGGAAGAAGTAGATTATCTTCTACGGGGAAGGAATCGCATCTTCAGTCTGCTCCTCAATCTTCCAAAGAATCTCAGTGGCTTCAGCCCGCTTGAGTGTCAACAAATGCAGATACTTTCCGGCGGCACGGCAACTCGAACGCTGTCGCCGACTTGGTGTCGCTGCAAGTCATCTCTGTGCAAGTTTTGTCGGCGAAGGGCGATCGAACTTTTAGCAGTCAACCGCACCGTATAGCGCGTATCAGTGCCAATATAAATAGCCTCTTCTACTATTCCCGGCCAGCTATTTTCATCGTCATAATTAGCCGGATAAATAGCAGCTTTTTCTGGCCGCAACACCAGGGTGACAACTTTCCCAGCGGGCATATCTTCTGCTGTCGCAACTAACACGGGCAACTGCTGGTCAATTAACACGATTATTTGACCGTTTTGCTTTTCTACTACTCGACCACTTAAAAAATTGCTGTCGCCAATAAAATCAGCAACAAACCGCGTTTTAGGATATTCATAAATATCAACAGGCGTCCCAACTTGTTGCAGTTTTCCTCCATCCATCACTGCAATTCTGTCCGACATCGTTAGTGCTTCTTCCTGATCGTGAGTTACATAAATAAACGTAATTCCCAGTTTTCGCTGCATTTTTTTTAATTCTAATTGCATCTCTTTACGCAATTTTAAATCCAGCGCTCCTAGGGGTTCATCCAACAGCAACACAGACGGCTGTTTGACTAATGCTCTTGCTAGTGCTACTCGCTGCTGCTGTCCCCCTGACAGTTGGCGGGGATAGCGTTTTCCTACCTCGGTTAACTGTACTAATGCTAAGGCTTCAGCAACGCGATCGCGAATTGTTTTCTGAGGCAAATTCTCCATTTCCAACCCAAAAGCGACATTTTGTGCTACTGTCATGTGCGGAAATAAAGCATAGTTTTGAAATACCGTATTTACTGGGCGGTGAAATGGCGGGCGATTTTGCATCGGTTGGCCGTGAATGTAAATTTCGCCGGCGGTGGGAATTTCAAAACCGGCAATCATTCGCAAAGTTGTAGTTTTGCCGCAGCCGGAAGGGCCGAGTAAAGAAAAGAATTCTCGATCGTAAATTTGCAGGTTGATGTTGTCTACAGCTAAGAAATCTTGACTGCGGGCACTTTTAAATACTTTGGAAACTTCTAAAACTTCGACAGAGTGCATTGTGTTAGTATATCTTAGGGATAAGCAATAAAAATTTGAGTTCGATCCCGGTTAAACTGATATTTTACACCATTCTCAATTACTTGTTTAGGAACGGGCATCTTGCCCGTTCCACAAGAAATTTATTCTTTGTGGAACAGGCATCTTGCCTGTTCTTGACGGGCAAGATGCCCGTTCCACAAGAAAGAAATTTATTCTTTGTGGAACAGGCATCTTGCCTGTTGTTGAGAATGGTGCAACTCCAAAACAAGCTAAAAAATTAAGTAAACCAGCCCCGGCAGAAACCTGTTTTATATCTACTTTCCGGCCCCTGCTTTAACTTCCGTCCAAGCTCGATCGTACAATGCAGTTGCTTTCCCGACATCCTCCAATAATTTCATTTTGGCAAACACCTCAGTCGGCGGGTAAATTTGAGGATTTTTCAAATCTTTCGGGTCGATTAAACCTCGATCAATTGCTGCTTTGTTGGGCGATCCGAAGTGGGTAAAATTGGAAATTTGGGCGCCGACTTCTGGCTGCAAAATAAAGTTAATAAATTTCTCCGCTAACTCTTTCTGGGGCGCACCTTTGGGAATAGCCATGTTGTCCGAAAAAATGATTGTTCCTTCTTTGGGAATAGCGTAACGGAGATTAGGATTTTCTGTCATCACTTGGAAAATATCACCGCTCCATTCCATTGTCAAATTTACTTCTCCTTGATCTAGCATATTTTGCCCGGTGTCGGGGACAAAAGCTGCAATGATATTGTTACTTTTAATCAGCAAATCGCGGGCTTTATTAATCTCTTCGGGATTGGTTGTATTTGGGTCAAATCCTAAATACATTAAAACTCCTGCTAATGTGTATCTAGCATCGTCTTGCCACGCTACTTTTCCGGTATATTTAGGGTCGAACATCACCCCCCAACTGTTAATTTCTCCCTGGACTGTTTTCACGTTGTAGCCAATTCCCATAGTTCCCCACTGGTAGGGCAGCGAATATTTGTTGCCTGGATCAAAAGCTTGATTGATAAACTTAGGTTCTAGGTTCTTTTGGTTGGGAATATTGTTTAAATTCAGCGGCTCAATTAGATTTTCCGCGATCATGATTTTCACCATGTAATCGGCAGGAAATATTAAGTCGTAACCGGGGTTTCCCTGTTTGAGTTTGGCATAGAGTGCGTCGCTGTTCTCGAAAGTGTCGTATTGAATTTTAACATTGTTCTCTTTCTCGAATTGGGCGATCGCTTCTGGGGCGATATAACTTGCATAATTGTAAATGCTGAGCACTTGCTGTTGGTTGCCACCTGTGGGGCTACAGCCGAAAGCCACCGTTGCACTCATCACAAACAAAAGTAGGAAAGTCAGCAGGCGTTTCATAGGTTTTGTTAGTTGCAGACAAAAATAATTATGACACAGAAAGCAATTTTTTTAAGTTTTCTGAACTTTTAACGATGATACAACCAGCAACAAAGAAGCCAACAACATCAAAGTTGAAATGGCATTAATCGCTGGCGTCACTGAGAATTTTATCATGCCATAAACAAATAATGGTAGCGTCATGGAACCGACGCCGGTGGTAAAAAATGTCACGACAAAATCGTCCAGCGACAGAGTAAAAGCCAGCAGTGCCGCGCTGAAAATAGCGGGCCAAATCAGAGGGAGAGTGATGCGCCAAAAAGCCCGCCATTCGTTAGCGCCTAAGTCAAAAGCTGCTTGTTCTAATTGAGGATCTAGTTCCGCCAAACGCGCCCTGACAGTAATAGTCACAAAGGAAATATTAAAGACAACGTGACCTATAATTACAGTAGGTAAGCCGAGATTGAGGCGAATTCCCGTGAGATTTTCTACGATCCGAAATACTAGGGTAAAGAAAACTAGCAGCGAAATGCCGATCGTAATTTCGGGCATAATAATCGGCAAAAACAGTAAAGCTTCTACTGCTTTGCGCCCCGGAAAATGAAAGCGTTCCAGTGCTAGCGCGAGCATTGTACCAAAAATTGTCGCTAACACAGTCGAAATAGCTGCAATTAACAAGCTGTTGTTGAGTGCTGTCCAGATTCCGGCGCTGCTACTCGTAGCAATCGTCGCCCCTGCATTGCTAAACAAACTGCGGTACCAATCGAGGGTAAAGCCGCGCCAAACGGCATTGAATCGGGAGGCGTTAAAGGAGTAAATAATTAAGATGAGAATTGGCAAGTAAAGAAAGGCTAATGCTAGTACAGCTTGTACCCAAAGCCACTTTTTGCCGATCGCCCGCACGAGTAAATCTAGTTTTGTTTTAGTCATTAGTCAGTAGTCATTAGTCAGTAGTCATTAGCCATTAATCATTAGTCATTAGTCATGAGCGCATCGTAAGCTAAACGCAGGGTGCAACGATTTGTATATACCTTACCTTATTCAGTTTCGTCAGACACGCGGAAGTAAATTAACACAGGAATCAATATGATTACCGTCAACAGCATAGAAAGCGCCGAACCAAAAGGCCAATCGCGGGCTCTCATAAACTGATTCTGAATCAAATTCCCCACCATAACTGTTTTAGATCCGCCCAATATATCCGGTGTGATGAAAGCGCCGACAGCGGGAACAAAAACTAAAATAGAGCCTGCAACAATACCGCGAGTTGTTAACGGTAAAAAAACGCGCCAGAAAGTGCGGATATCATTTGCGCCTAAATCGTGAGCGGCTTCTACCAATGAAAAATTGAAGCGTTCTATGCTAGAATATAAAGGCAAAACCATGAAAGGTAAATAGCCGTAAATAAGACCGATCGCCACAGCGAAAGGCGTAAAAAGCAAATTTAACGGTTCGCTAATAATTTGCAGGCTTTGCAAGGCTGTGTTAACTACTCCTTCGCTACGCAGCAGTATGATCCAGGCGTAGGTTCTCACTAAAAAATTAGTCCAAAATGGAATAATTACTAGCAAAAGCAAAGCATTTCGCCAGCGAGGAGAACGGGTGGCGATGAAGAATGCTAGGGGATAGCCAACTAATAAGCAAGTGGCTGTTGTTAGAAAAGCCAGCCAGAGCGATCGCCCAATTACTCCTAAGAAAAGTCCACTGAACAAACGCTGGTAGTTGCTGAGAGTAAATATCCAAGTAACGCCGCCGTAAGTACCGCGTTCTAAGAAACTGTACAACAGTACAATTAGCACGGGCAAAATGAAGAAAACCATCAGCCAGGCTGTAGCGGGAAATAAGAGCAGCAACAGGTTAGTTTGCTGGCGGTTTTTGACACTCATTATTTACTCAAGCGAAATTTAGCACATAATGCAACACATTTTATATCAAATCCGCATTTTATGAATTATGTCATCATTAATAAATTATCAAGAGGTACGCAATGTCAGCAGAATCGTCAACCCCCAAAATAGTCGTCGTCGGTGCAGGATGGGCCGGTTTAGGCGCTACCTATCACCTAGCCCAGCAAGGCTATGATGTCACCCTGCTAGAAGCAGGCCCTTATCCGGGTGGCTTAGTTGCAGGGTGGAAAACCGCCGGCGGGCGTTCCGTAGAAGCTGGGATTCATGGCTTCTGGTATCCCTACAAAAATATATTTTCCTTAGTCAAGGAATTAGAACTCGATCCCTTCACACCTTGGACTCGTTCTTGTCAGTATTCACCTGCGGGATTGGAAGTAGAATCGCCAATTTTTCAGGACGAACCGCGCCTTCCCACACCGTTAGGAACCTTTCTTTACACCAGATTTAAAAGGCTGCCATTAGTCGATCGGCTTTCAGCCTTACCCTTACTCTACGCCGTCCTAGATTTCGACAATTCCGACGAAGCTTGGCGCAGGTACGATCGCGTCACAGCCCGCGAACTATTCAAACAGTTTGGCGTTTCTGCAAGACTGTACCGCGATGCTTTTGAGCCAATGTTATTAGTAGGTTTATTTGCACCCGGAGAACAATGTTCGGCCGCCGCCGCTTTAGGAATGCTTTATTATTTCATATTAGCACACCAACCGGATTTTGATGTAGTTTGGTGTCGCGGAACTGTCGGAGAAAAAATCTTTCGTCCCTGGGTCGATCGCCTGGAAAAACTCGGTGCAAAAGTATTGACAAAGCAGCGAGTTACTGATTTAATAGTTGACAGCAACAACCGAGCCACAGGCGTTGTTTGCGGCGAAGAAACCTTCGAGGCAGATGCAGTTATTTTTGCAGTTGGCGTCACCGGAATGCAAAAAATTATCAGCAGCAGCCCAGCTTTGCAAAGTCGCCAAGAGTTTCGGGACGCGATGAATTTGGGTGCCGTTGACGTGTTAGCTGTTCGCCTGTGGTTTGACCGAAAAATTGACATTCCCCTGCCTTCTAATGCCTGTTTTGGATTTAGTTCAACTACAGGTTGGACGTTTTTTGATTTGAATGCTTTGCACGACGAATTTCGAGACGAACCGGGAACAGTTGTCGAAGCTGACTTTTATCACGCAAATCAATTAATTCCCCTGAAAGATGAGGAAATTGTTTCCTTAGTTCAGCGGGATTTAGCCACTTGCATCCCCGCTTTTCGGGAGGCAAAAGTAATTGACAGCAGCGCGATTCGGCTGTCGCGGGCTGTGACGCATTTTGCCCCTGGTAGCTATCAATATTTGTTGCCGGCAGTAACAAGTTATGATAATGTATTGATGAGCGGCGATTGGGTTGTGACCCGCCACGGTTCTTGGTCGCAGGAAAAAGCTTATGTTACTGGTTTGGAAGCGGCTAATTTGGTGATTTCGCGTTTCGGAATCGGAAACAAAGCGGCAATTATTCCCGTGGAAGCTGACGAACCGCACATTCAAATCGGGAGAAAGATTAATCAGTTTACTCGCAGTATGACTAAAACTTTCATTCCCGATTTTTGGCTGCCATAAGAAGAAGGAAATTCTGCAACGCATTTAACAGATATCTTGCACCATTTTCAATTAGCCGTAGGGGCGGGTTCGCCAACAGCCTTAAAGCTTGCAAATAGGTTCTATAAACCCGCCCGACCCCACGAAAAATCCTCTTATTGATATTGCTGCAAGATGTCAGATTTAACTGAGATGTTAGGAAGAATGGGGATTCCCGTCTGGTTAGCTAAGGATCGCGAATTAAATAACTTACAATTTTAATTGTTATTGTGGGATGGGCCTAAGAGCCCGTCATGAGTGGACGGGCTCTTAGGCCCATCCCACTTTCAAGAGTGGAAGTTATTTAATTATCATTCCTAAGAGGCCGATCGCACTAAAATGACTGTACAGTCGCACCCGCGCGCCACAGCTTCCGGGATATTCCCGTGAATCACCTGCTTCAGCAGCCCTTCCCGGCTCGCTCCCAGGACGATCGCATCGCACTGATCGTTCTGAGCCAAATCAATTAAAGCATCAGAAACCGATTTAGCGCAAACCGAAGTCGCTATTATCGAACAGCTAACCCGGCGCTTGATAAACTCCGCTGCTTGCTTTAATTCTCCGCGATCGGGTTCTGCAACAGAAGGCTGATGAACCTGACACAATTTAATCTCCGGTACAGCACTCGCAGCCACCAAAGCAGGTAGCAACCGCAAAGCCGCAGCTTGCTTGTAACTGCCGCGAATAGGCACCAACCAGCGGTGCAAACCCATCAGCGTATGCAGCCCCAATTCTGGGGCTGGAATGTCTGAATTCGGCAGGGAAAGTTCAGTGTCAGGAGTTGCTGATGAATCTGAGGATCTCGCCAATGGGGGATTATCTGCGCCCTCAACTTTTTCGGGATTTAACTCCCATTCGATAGAGGTATATTTCCGGCCGCTAAAAGCGCCGGAAAACTCATTTTTCTGACGTGTTGCTAATAGTTTTTCGCTCCATTTAACCAAAATTACCTCGCAGCCTGCTTGCCGAATTACGGTATCGACCACATCGCCAAAAATGCGTTCTTTTGTGGATAATTCGCCTTGCCAGCCCATCAAAATCAAATCGATATGTCGCTCCTTAATTGTCTCCAAAATCGCGTTAGGCACGTCGTGAGCTACCCGTATTTGGGTGTGTACTGGCAAGTTCAAATTGCGAACAATTCGCTCGGCTTGTTGTAGCAGGCGGCGGCTTTTGGTTGTCCGCACTGCGCTTTCGGAGGGGGAACTGTTGCGCGGTACTATGATGATTTGCAGGCATTCTAATTCGTAATTACGATCGCGCGCAATCGCCGCCGCCAGCCGCAGCAAAGCGGGTGCTGTTTGGGGGTTGGAAAGCGGCACTAATAAGCGGCCGTTTCCGACTTGCGGAGCCCTGGTTTGATAGACAACATAGGAAGGTTCTGGATGCGGGCCCTGGGTTGTTTCTCCGGTGAGGCGATCGGATTCAACTCGGATAATGTCGCTGCGGGTAATAATTCCCACCAAACGCCGGCCTTCTACGACTGGCAAACGGCTGATATTGTAGTTGTTGAGCCTGTACAATACCTCGCTTAAAGTATCCCTTGCTTTGACTGCGATCGGCCCTACAGTCATAAATTCTTTAAGCAGCGAGTTGCCGGACAAATTGCGATCGCTGGCATTTGCCAAATCGGTTTGACTGACAATTCCGACTAATTTGCCATCTTCAACTACTGGAAATCCTCGGTGGTGCGATCGCGAAAAAGCCTGCATCACTTCATCGAAAGTCAGCAGACTCGAAAGAGTTTCAACTCGGCGCTGCATCACGTCATCTGCGTGCAAGTCGCTCAAAGTATTGCTGGCAGCTTTTGCCTTTGTCAGTTGAATGCCGTTAAACTCCAAAAGGCGATCGTAAAAAGAGCCACTGTCCACCTTTTCCGCCACCAAATAAGCAACTACAGAACAGATCATCAAAGGCAGCACTAATTTGAAATCCGCCGTAATTTCAAACACAATCACTACCGCAGTAATCGGCGCCCTAGAAACCGCACAAAAAAACGCTCCCATTCCCGCCAAAGCGTAAGTTACCGGCAAACCGACACCCAGGGAATCTGCCTGCACAATTCCCACCATGTGACCGAGTGCAGAACCCATAACTAGGGCAGGGGAAAACAATCCTCCCGGAGCTCCAGAAGCCGAGGAAATAATTGTTAGAAAAAAGTGAGCTATAAAAGCAATTAAACTCGTTATCCCGCTTGCTTCGCCTGTCAGCATAAACTCCCGTAAACCCGTATTATCGCGGAAAGTTGCTGGGAGAAAAGCTATTACTGAACCGCAGATTATGCCAGCTAGAGCCATTCGCACGGGCAAAGCTAATTTGAGCGATCGCCTGTTAAATTGCAAGCTAGCCATAATCCCTTTGGTGAACAAAGCTCCCAGCCATCCCGCTAAAACTCCTAATAGTATATAAAACGGGATTTCCTGAGCATCAAAACTGGTTTGGTACGCGCGAAGGTTCAAATTTAAACTATCGCCGCCCAAAAGCTGCGAGACAACGGCACCGATAAATGAAGCGATAATTGCAGTCCCTAAAGTCAATCCCGAAACGTCGTGCAGCAGTTCTTCAACTACAAACAAAACTCCTGCAATGGGAGCATTAAAACCAGCAGCCAATCCGGCAGCAGCACCGCAAGCAATCAATTGTCGGCGGTAGTCTGGGGAAGTCGGCATCAAGTGACCTATCCAGCCAGCCAAAGATGCTCCTATTTGCACAGTAGGGCCTTGCCTGCCTAAAGTTAAACCGGAACCAACTGCTAAAATAGTCGTCAGAAGTTTGGCGACAGCTACTCGCAAATCTAAGGAAAGATTGACTCCGCCAAGAGCAGCTTTGACGTGAGGAATGCCACTGCCGGCAGTTTCGGGAGCAAAACGCTCAATCAATAAACCAGTCAGCAACCCGCCGCCTAAACCGACACTGGGCAGTAATATCCAAGCTGGGATTAATGTCGAGGTAGCAACTCGCCAACTGCCGAGCCATCCGACTCCCGACTTTAGCAAAACACCAGCCAGTCCCGCCACTAAGCCGATCAGACAAGCTTCAAAAATGGCTAGGCGTTTCGGCCGTAAAAAAAGTTGAGATTTGATAACCCTGGAAGGTTCCCTAAATTGTTTAGGGATAGTTATGTACGGCATAAATAGCGTAGATGACCTGAGAATTGTCTGCTCGATCGCACTTTAGCAAAAAATCCTTCGACTTAGCAAAATATAACTCAATACGGTTCAGATAATAGCGTTTCCGGTTGCATCGGAATCATAAAATTTAGTCAACACTTAACACTCAAATATTCAGTTTTTCGACACCGAGTCAAGAGTCAACACTCAATAGTCAACAGTCAACAATCATTCCGGTGTAACCCGAATTGATATAAGACACTCATGGAGACCAAACCATGTGAAAAACATACACTGCGTTGGCGAAGCCTGCCCGAAGGGCTTATGCTTCGCCTAAAGCTCGCAAGGACAAAAAAAACATTAACTGAACCGTCTTGCCCCTTGCCCAATCTATCAGAGTGCCATAGCAGTCAAAACTCACTACTTCAAATTGATTAATTTCTAGCATAGTTTGCTTCGATTTTAGGGTTGATATTCCGCAAAAATTTCAATTTTTCCCACAATGTTTTGATTAAATTGAGCCAATTCTTCTGCCGGAATCCAATATTCTTGGTGAATCGAACTGCCCACATTTTGAACTGGATATTTTTTTAAGAATTCTGCCGCAACCCGAAAGCGCGTGACATAGCCGAAATATCCCGATGCTGCATCTCTTGTATTCCAATCTCTCGCGATTTGTATGGCATATGCTTTGTGGAGTACGGGATAAAAAATAGGCTGAAAAGACAGTCGCGGCGGAAATGCCAGAAAATCGCTTTCTTTAATCAGTTCCATTTCTTTTTTGCCGACGGCTCGGAACAGCGTTACTGTCTCTTGATCTGATATATTGATATTTTTAAACCAAGCTTTCCAACCGTCCCAATTGTGAACTATTTTAGCCAATTCAGCGTAACCGGCGGCGCGGGGATGGGAAACGTCATTTTCGGTAAGTTCTTTATGCCAAATTTCCGAGTTTTGCAGCGGGGTGCAAACATCTAAATAAGGCACATTTAACTCGTTGCAAACTTGGGCAAACTGTTCGGATAAGTTGGCAATCCGCCTTGTGCGATCGGCATCAATAACTGGCGGTGGCCCTACCATTAATACTGGAAATATTTCTTTGGCTGACGTGAGAATAGAGCGAGCATTTTCAATTGATTTTTCAACTTCTATGCGATTTTTTTCGTTTTCTCGGTAAGTGTCGTTGACGCCAAAGGAAAATACTATTCTGCCGTCAGCGTAGTGAGGTAAGCGGCAAGAAACTTCGTTGAACCAACGAGTTTCTATATTGGCACTGGTTTCTCCCCTTATTCCTAAATTGTAGTAGGTAATATCGTGTCCTTGTCCGCAAGCGGCCGCGCAAATCCGTCCTGTCCAACCGAGACATTTTGGATCGCAAGTACCGTTTACAAAAGAATCGCCGATAAAACAAATACGCATATTATGTGTGGGAATTGTTGACTGTTGACTGTTGACTGTTAACGGATGATTGCTGACAACTGGCTACTAAAAACTGCCAACTGCCAACTGCCAACTGACTACTAACAACTGACTTTAATTCTTGCCGATGACGGACAATCCTTCTACAATTAGAGACGGTGTTTGGCAAGAACCGTTCCACTCGGAGTCTCCTCCCAATTCTACTAATTGTTTGAGGACGCTGTAAACATTGCCAGCTACCATTGTGTCTTTGATTCTGCCGACTATTTGACCTTTTTTGACTCGGTAGCCGAGATCGACGTTAATTGAAAAATCGCCGGAAATTCCGGCACTGCCGCCAAGCATTTGATCGACTACAATTCCGTCGTCTAATTTAGCGATTAAATCGATTAGCGATCGCGAACCTGGTTTAATCAAAACATTGAATAAACTCGGCGTGGGATAGCTGCCCAAACCTGGGCGAAATCCGTTGCCGGTGGTGCCACTGCCCAAGGCTCGACCGGTGGTACGATCGGTATAAAATAGCTGCAACACTCCGCTGTTGATAAAGACGATCGCCCGAGTGGGAGTACCTTCGTCATCAAAAGGACAGCTATAGGGCCCGATATCCGGCTGCTGCGAGAGGGTGACAAGGGGCGATGTCACTTGTTGGCCTAATCGATCGTTCCAAGGCGAAGCGCCTTCGAGTACCTGTTTGCCGTTCAACGCCGCACAGACAGTCCCCCACAGCAAGTCGGCGGCTTTGGCTGTAAACAGCACCGGCACCCGGCCCGTGGGGGGGGCTACATTTTCTTTCGCCCATTCCAAACGCTGCAAAACCCGCTTGGCGCTGGTGTTTAAGTCGAGGGTGCCGCGTTCGGTTTCGCCTTCCCAAATGTTGAGGAAATCTTCTCCCCGCACTAATTCTGCTGATAAGTAACCGCTGAGGGTGGTGTCGGTGTGACTGGAATCCAAGCCTTTGGTGTTCACCAAGCGCGTGTTCTCGATTTCGCAGTCGAGTTCGGCGGTGCAGAGGCTTTCTGGATAAGCTTCGCGGACGATCGCGATCGCCTCTTTTCCCCAGTTTACTAGCTGTTCGGCCGGCACCGACACTCCGCGATCGGGATAAACAACTTTCTCACCGGTGCCGAGTTCGATGGTTTCCGGTTCGTTAAGTTGCGAAAGCGCGATCGCCCTGTCCACCAAAATTTGCGCTTCCACGGGCCCGTAGGCCACCGCCAAACCCGGCCGCCCATCCCGCCACAGCCGCAGGGCAATACCTTCTGCTTGGGCGGTTTCTAGCTGTTTGAGGCGGTTTGCTTCAAAAAAGACCGGCCGCGAGAGCGATTGCGATTCCAATACCTCAGCAGCTTCTGCACCTGCTTTGGTGGCTAGTTCTAACAGTTGTTCTGCTGATTGGTGATTGGTCATTGTTCTCGGTGGTTGGTAATGGGCGGTTCGATTTTCGATTTTGGATTTTCGATTAAAGAATTGGCAATAACTTACTGGATATGGGTTGGGTGCACGGGTCTACATTTAGATTCTTTTGGGAAAACTGGTGTAATTGGCTATAACCAGATTTTACAGTCATTGGTCATTAGTCATCAGTTAATAATCTACCGTCATTAGTCTAGAGTTAACAGCTATATTGACTCATAACTAATGACTAATGACTCATAACTAATGACTAATGACTAATGACTAAATAGTTAGTTCGTGCAGCAGCCAAAATCCTGCAAAAGATTCCGATTCGGGATTCGACTGAATTGCTAAGAAATGTACTTTTTTTGCTTGGTTTTTCGCGGCTTCAAATCCTTTCGCTTCTCTCTCAGTTGCTGCGTCTCTGACACTCGCTAAAATCCAGCGATCGTTAGCTCCCGTATCTAATACCAGCCTAGCGGGTGGGCCGCTCTCAAATTTCAGGAAAGCCAACTCCAAGCCCGACATCCAACCTGCCAGGGCTGTTGCTCTCGACGAGTAGATAATTAGTCCCGGAATTTGCGTTTCTGGGGCGAGGCGTGTCATCGGCAGTCCGAAAGCTTCGCCAAATCCGATATCCCACTCGGACATTTCGTCAAAAGCTGCGATCGGCAAACTCACAAACGCCCATTTTTCGCCGATTAAAGCATCCGGCAGCGCAACTGGCGTTTCGGGTACAAATTGAACGCTGGGGTTCACAACCGGTTGATAGCCCGGTTCGGCGGGATAAACGTCTTGCATCCGTTCTTCCAGCCACAGGCTGAGGGCGAGGGTGCGGCGGCTGCAGGCGGCGGGAATGTCCAAGTCATCGCAGGCTTTAGTAATCATGTTCGCCATTTGGCGGCGGAAAAAGCGGATTTTTTCGGGGCGTTTCGGTGCTGCGGCGATCGCATCTTTAATAGCACCCGCCAGCCACAGGGAATTTACGGTAGAACTGGAGCAGAATTGCGAGTAGCGAAACAGAGATTCGGCCTTGTCGCCTACATTCAGCGGGCTTTCGCAGATCAACACTTCCCATTTTTTTTTCTCTCGCTCGTCTATGATTGGACGGCTGTAAAAGTCGAGTTCCCAAATAGTAGCCATGCCGCGCTGTTAAAAATTAATCCTTTCTCATGTTACCGGACAGCGGGCAAGTTTCTGATTCTGACAATTTAAGGCTGATTTTCACTTTCAAGGGCGATCGCACTTTCTCAAAGATTGCCACTCTCCCTTGCAGCTTCCCGTGTAATTTTTGGCAGGAGTGCACAACCGGAAGCATTAGCAACTCCTCGGAGAACAGTCGCGGAGCTCTCTCAACACGCGATCGTTTGTTAAACTTGTGCAAGCCAGGGAAAACAAACAGTATAGCTTGATTCCATGAGACAAATCATTCTCGAAAAGATTGTTTCAACCTTACAACCTTTAGATTTTGTTCTCGCTTTGTGGCAAGGAGGTTCAGCAGCCCACGGATACACCGACGAGTGGTCAGACCTCGATATTGCGGTTGTGGTTGAAGATGACTGCGTGGAAGAAGCATTTGAGATTGTTGAAAAAGCCCTCGCAGAAATTGCCGAAATCGAACTCAAATATCGAGTTCCCGAACCCGCTTGGCACGGTCAGTCGCAGTGCTTCTGGCGGCTGAAAGAAACCCCGCCGTTTTTGCTAATTGATTTCGCCGTTTTCCGGCGCAGCCGCCGCAACGATTTCCTGGAAATAGAGAGACACGGGAAAGTGCCGATCGCCTTTGACAAAGCTAATCTAATTGTACCGCATCCTGTCGATAAAAGCAAACATTTATCTACAATGCAGTCGAGATTAAACGACCTTAAAATCCGTTTTAATTTGCTGCAACCTCTGGTTAAAAAAGAGATTTATCGCGAACATTTAGTAGATGCGATCGGCAACTATCACAACTGGACGCTTCTACCATTAGTCGAACTGTTGGGCATGATTTACCGTCCCCACAGATACGACTTTGAACTAAAATATTTTAGCAGAGATTTTCCGCGCCCAATAGTCGATCGCGTCACACCGCTTTTCTGCATTGCCAACCTTGAAGATTTGGCAGTAAAACAGCAAATAGCTGAGGCTTTTTTTGCAGAAAGTTTACCGCTTGCACAAGCTAATTTTTCCTCTGACAATGCCCTGACACTACCGCAATAGGCTCAAAATTTAGTACCGAAAGCGATTAATATAGTATTATCAACTTATATCTTGCACCATTGTCAATACTCCTTTTTTGAACAGGCTTTTCGGCCTGTTCCACAGGAAAATCTACTCTTTGTGGAACGGGCCGGAGAGCCCGTTATTGAGAAAGATGCAAGATGTGAGATCAACTTTAAAGATTAACATCCCATGACAAAACTCAGCGTCAACATCAACAGAATCGCCCTCCTCAGAAACTCTCGAAACATCGGTATCCCCAGCGTTACCGAAGCCGCAAAAACAGTAATTGCTGCCGGAGCTCATGGCGTTACAGTCCATCCCCGCCCCGACGAAAGGCATATCAAAGCCACCGATGTTTACGAATTAGCTAAAATGCTAACCGTTGAGTTCAACATCGAAGGAAATCCGTTTCAGCCGCCATTTATGGATATAGTTTGCGACGTAAAACCGGCTCAGTGTACCTTGGTGCCGGACGCTCCAGACGTGCTAACATCGGATAGCGGTTGGAATATTCCCGAAAATCGCGATCGGCTCTTACCAATCATTGAAAAATTAAAAGACAACGGCATCAGAGTCAGCTTGTTTATGGACGCAGATGCTGCTCTCATGCCGCTAGCAAAAGAAGTTGGAGCAGACAGAGTAGAACTGTACACGGAACCCTACGCAACTGCTTTTCGCGAAGGTAGAGTAGACTTTGTTTTTCAACAATATGTCTTAGCAGCTAAAGCGGCTCAATCAGCCGGTTTAGGGGTGAATGCCGGACATGATTTAAATTTGCAAAACTTAGCTAAATTTTGCTCTATTCCTGATATACTAGAAGTATCAATTGGTCATGCTTTAATTGCGGAAGCGCTAGAAATGGGGTTGTCCAACACAGTACAAGCTTATCTGCAAATCCTGGCAGGTTCGTAGTACAATTTAACCTCGTGTGGTAGGGCGGATTTGGTAGTGATTAACTGGTTTTTGTCAGAAATAATAACTCAATCCGCTCTACCAAGATACAGTATCAAAATTTACGCAAAAAATGGTTTAATACGCTAGAAATATGCTAAGGTGGGGTTCGCAGCGCCCTAGATAATTAAGCGATCGTCAATCAATTTTAGATTTTAGATTTTAGATTTTAGATTTTAGATTTTAGAATTGAAGCATTGAAGCATTGACCACGGATAAATACGTTCGGCAAGTTTCATCGGATACAGGTTTTTTATTTCTGGACGGATGAATCACGTGGCGGGTATCCTGGATGCGGGAATTGTCAACAATGAAGTAACACTAGGGTTGTCACCCCCTGCTGGTGCTAGCCGTTTTCCAGTAGCAAGGCAGAGCCAGAATCCCAGAGACGGCGTTTTTTGGGTGTGGGCATTTCTTGAGCAAGAACCTCGGAAAAAGCTTTAATTTTCCTCGACTAAATTAGTAATATTCTCTGATGATATTATGCGTAGGTAGTATCATTGAAATGTCTCGACAAATTGAGGCTACTACTTAGCTCCCGCACTGCCAATTTGCTACCAGCAGGTTTTGTGCAAGTACGGGATATTTACTTGTATCCTATATGCTGCTGTAGCCTCTGTGCGATCGCCAGATTTAATCCGGTGAAAACAGGCAAACACAAGTAACCATATACAACTCCTTACCCCCCCCTCGGAAGTGCGACATGAAAAAAATAATTTTACTGACTGGAATGCTACTCATGATGACGGCAAAATCAGTATTTGCCAGCCCAGTAGCCCCCAAAATTGCACCGAGCGAGCTGATGGCTGCCTCGGAAATTACAGAAACCCTTAACAAACCCGTTACTTCTGAATCAGTTTCAAACCTCGAACCGATCAAGCGAATGTCAACCTCGGAACTCCGAGAAACCATCAACCAACCCACCACCTATATTTTTGAAGGCATCAAAGGGCGAGAACTCACTCTCTCGCTGTGGGCAGGACAACTAACAGCCGAACTGTACAGTCCCAATGGTGAAAATATGGGGGTTATTGAAAAAGGAGATAATCAGTGGATTGGCCAGTTGCCAGAGTCAGGCATCTATCGCGTGCGAGTTACCCCGAAAGGTGAAACCACCAGCTTCGTAATCGGACGCGACTTTAGCGCCAAGTGGACTTATCGGCCCGATCGCGCAATTCCCATAGCATTCAAGGAAACACAAGCCACAGTCAAACTCAAAATGTCCGGCTACCAAATCCAGCCTATCACCGTTCAAGGCAAACAGGGACAGACAATTAGGGTGACAGCTAGTACCAAAAATCTCGATCTGGCGATCGAATCTCCGTCGGGACAACTCTTGGATCAAGGCGAAGGTCAAACTTTTGCTCAACTACCGGAATCCGGCACTTACCGGGTGATCGTAGTTGCCAAGAGGCCGGTCAAGCCCTCAATCCGAGTTTCTGTGCAATAGCAAAGATTGCACAAATACTCTTGAGGGCGATCGAATTTGCGCCGCCCAAAAAAACAGCTCGCCAATGGGGCGAGCTGTTTTTTGTGTAAAATCAACCTTGGATCAGCGCTTCAAAACGTTCTTGTTTCCAAATGCAGCTTAAATCCGGGTCAGCTAAAGCTAGCTCTCGGTACAAATTAGGGATAAACTCAACAGCCCGCTGCAAATTGTCAAGGGCCAAATCAGCAAATCCCAGTAGCGCATAACAGCAAGCTTTATTGTAAAAAGCATTAGCAAAATCAGGAGTTATTTCTAAGACTGTTTCGTAGCAAGCAATCGCCTCAGAGTAGCAGCCTTTTCGCGCCAATTCCACACCCCGGTTGTACCAAATTAAATAATCTTCCAAGGGACGCTCAGATGTGGGAGTAAACTTGGAATTTCTCTGATTTAAACCTACTAATTTCTCCAAAGCAACTCTCCGTTCGCCCACAGCTTCGGCTCTGCCCGGTTGTAGAGCGATCGATCGGCTAAAACTAGCTACTGCTTGTTTGTAAAGTCCCATAGAGTTTGCAGCTATACCGCGATTGTACCAAGCCTTCGCATCGTCAGGCTTAAACTCGATCGCCCGGTCAAAACTGTTGAGCGCCTGATAGTAAAGCTTGAGTTCCAACAGGGCATTACCTCGGTTGTACCATGCCCAAGCAGCCTCCGGATACAAATTTAAAGAGCGATCGAAACTCAGAACCGCCTTCTCGTACAGCCCCATCTCGATCAGCGTCAGTCCTCGGTTGTGCCAAATACTCGCCGCGCACGGACTGAACTCCAGAGCCCGGTCAAAACTATTGAGAGCCTCCAACCACTCGCCCAACTTTCCTAAAGCAATAGCCCGGTTGTGCCAGCCAAAGCTCGCATTCGGCTGCACCGCCAAAGCCTCATCAAAACTCTTCAGCGCCTCTAAGTGCCGTTCTAAATTCCCCAAAGCCATACCTCGGCCGAACCAAGCCTTATAATGATCTGATTGCAACTTCAAAGCTCTGTTAAAGTTCGCCAGAGCACCATGATCATCCTTAGCTTCGAGGTGGCGCGATCCCAGATGGTAATACCAAGCCGCTTCCAAGTTTTGAATTAAGTTCATAATATTTTGTATCTATCTTAGGGATGATTCTACATGAAACCATACCTGGAATAAAACTGTAATTCCACTAAAAATATGAAAAATTTGATACAGGGCGATCGCCCGTACACAGTACCCGTAACAACCTCAACAATTTGCGGTCGAAACTAACTATTTTCCTCTCGTAAAAAGCTCTTTTAGCTAACCGCACTCATCGTTTTTTAGAGCTGCTGCGAATTTTAACTCTGCTTGACACTCCCCAGCCTGAAGGCATGGGGATTCTTAAGACCATAATTTAAGTCTTAAAGGCGCTGACAACTCGCCTCTACTGATTCCGCTTAGATCAAGTCCAAGCATCACCGCTACTTTTCTACCAATGTTGCCACAAGCATTGCAATCTGCATTAATTAGCCAGCCTTGCGCCGTTCGGTACAAACCACGTTTAATCCGCGTGCCAATTGGAAGCCACCCTTCGGGTTTTTCGCCGAAAGTAGGTAGCAAATCACGATCGACAAAAGAAGCTTTTGACGAATAAGATTCTTCCGTTTCAACGAACCTCAAGCCATACTGCTCACAGAGTTGAGCAATTCTATCTTTCAGTCTTCCCGTAGGGATTTGCACAAACTTTTGATTAGTTTTGCTTCCCATGTTGGCAGAATTTTTTTGTCCCTTATTCCAACCGAATACAACCGTTCCTATCCGATTTTTTAAGCAGTGCTTAATTACCTTCCTTGCTGCCTTGTTAACGGCATCTCGCATCTGACGATTCCGTCTTTCGGTCAAGCTGGCAAGCCTTTTAGACCAATAGCCATTAACTTTTCCCTTCATGAGAAATGCAACTCGTCTGTTGTATCCCTGGTTAAGCGACTTTAAAAGCTTGCCATCGACGATAAAACTTGTACCGACATTGCTCACGCAAGTTAACCAGTTATCTACGCCGTGGTCGATCATTAAGCACTTAGCAGGGTCTATATCTGCCTGGACATTGGTCGTTGTGTAGACAAACTCTAGGTAGAAACAGCCGTTCCGGGGAAGTATGCGATATTCCCGAATCGCTTTGAAATCAAGATTAGAAGGCATCGGAAGGAAAAACGCATCTAGACCGAACCACGCTTTAACCTTGCTACCCAAAGGGAATCTCAACATTCCGTCGTTGAGTTTTACCGACCTACCCGTAAATGTCACAAGTGCCATTCCGCCTTGACGATATTTCGGTAGCTTCGGACGTTCCGTAATTACGCCATTTTTAAAAGCCTTTAGTAATCCCATAAATGACTTAAAAGACTCTGCTACGCCCGTCAGAATTTGTTGAGCAGTATCAGAGTAGAACGCTTGATAGTGTCGGTTTCGGTTTTCCGTCCCCAAAACTTTGTGCAACTGAGCACGGTTTGGGATTTTACCAGTTTTAAAGTATAGCTGGCGGGAATAGTAAGTCCCACAATTAGAAAGTTTTGCAGATTCAGAACACAGGTATTCAATAATAGCTTGAATATCTGAATCAACTCGAATGAAATTTTGTTGACAGCCCAACATGAGTCATCCTCTTTGTTGTCATATAATCCTACAGCAAAAACTCGAAAAATTTCCTGAATAAACGTTTATTTTTTCGGATTCAGGAATCTGAATTTGCAATTATTGAAGAACATTGCAAAGCTGTAGCTAGAACTAAAACTGATGTACTTAGAGAGAATTAATCAGGAGCCTCAAGGTTAAGGGAAAGCCGTCCTAAAAGGACGGGGCTTCAGACCCAATTTTTTGGTGAATCGCGCAACTCTTACCACCGCATCCCGAATTAGGTTTGCAGTTACACAAAAAGTTCTAGGGCGCCCCAAGTCTAACTGCAAATCTCCTAGTGCTAATAGCTTCTACTTCTGGTTGCCCAATTCAAGCAATCACAACCGCTGTTTTAGCATTCTCACTCAACATCAACTGGCCTGTTGCATCAATACTAAAATCTTTCCCCAGCAGAAAACCCTTGCCCATCAACCGCTGGCAAACAACCAGCGCAGTAATCCGGCGAATTTCTTCCATCACGTCAGCAGGAATCAAATAACTCAAACTCCAGATTACGGACTCGCAGTCATACCAAATCAAACGCTCAATACTGACAATCATCAAAGCAGCTACACTGTCAACAGACAGCCGCCCTCTGAGATCCGCAATCAAATCCTTACCAATTAAACTATTGCGAGTCATCATCGCTCTAGCCATCTTCCCAATTTCTTGTTCGAGTTCTAAATGATTCATGCTTGGCACTGGCTTTTATGTTTTTAAAGCACTACTCAGAGTAAAAACAGTAGCCGCTACCAGGCTCTGCCCTAGCGTAGCTGACGCAGGCTCTACCGCAACTCCTTTTAACAAAGTATACCTAAAGAAAGATCAAAAATGTATCTAAAGGCAGATACCAAAATAATTTTTTGACATAAATTGGCAAACCAATTCCCACAAGAGTTTTTGCGAGCAGCAAATTGAGTATTTATGCTCGATCGGGGTCAAAGTAAAGTCGATCGATTTTAGATTTTAGATTTTAGATTTTAGATTGGTAAATTCGATACATACTTAATAAAGTAGTTACTTCGGAGAAAAAACAGCAATGGCTGCAAACCAGGCAGACATCGATATTGCCCCCTTGATCGACTACGGCCTGATCGACCCCACCGCTACGCCAGAGCAAGTAGAACACTGTTGCCAACAAGCAGAGAGATTTGGCTTTGTCACAGTTTGCGTGTATCCCGCCTACGTCAGACAAGCAGTTGAGCTGCTGCACGGCAAACGTCCCAAAGTCTGTACAGTTATAGGTTTTCCCACCGGTGCTTCGACTTCAACGGTGAAAGTTTACGAAGCTCTAGAAGCAGCAGATAATGGAGCCGTAGAGTTAGATGTCTCTGTTAACTTAGGATTGTTGAAAGCGGGAAGAATCGACGAATTCCACCGGGAGTTAGCCCAAATTTGCGAAGAAACAAATCTCACCATCAAAGCAATTATCGAAAGTTCGCTCCTTTCCGATGCCGAAAAACAATTAGCGGCTGAGATTTGCATGGAAGCCGGCGCCGCCTACATCAAAACCAACACTGGCTTTTTTGGCCCGGCGAAAGTTGACGATGTGCGACTGCTGAAGGAAGTTACGAAGGGACGGATTGGGATTAAAGCTGCCGGCGGAATTCGTACTCACGAACAAGCTTTAGATTTGGTAATAGCTGGGGCAACTCGTTTGGGGACTTCCCGCGGCCCGGAATTAATGCGCCAGCGCGATAATTTAGATAAAAGTCATTAGTCATTAGTCATTAGTCATTAGTTATTAGTTATTAGCAATGGCTAATTGGTAATGGCTAATGGGGAATTCATTAGTCATTAGTCATTAGTTATTAGTTATTAGTTATTAGCAATGGCTAATTTAACTGGTTCCAAGGCTCTGCCTGGGAACCCATATTTAGAGGCTCTGCCTCGGCTGGGATTAGGAGGCAGAGCCTCCGGATCTGCGTTACCAGGCAGAGCCTGGTAACGAGTATCTAATAAAAGTTCTGCGTCGCGGACTGTTTTTGCTACTGTCCTTGTAAATCTAAAATCTAAAATCTAAAATCTAAAATCGAGTGACTCGAACTTACAAAGCAACTGGAATCAATCTTAAGAGTGCGCCCATCGGCGAATCCGATCGACTGCTGACAATTTTAACGCGGGAATTCGGCTTAATTCGAGCCGTAGCACCCGGTGTTCGCAAACAACGATCGACCATTGGCGGCCGAAGCGAATTATTTGTCGTCAACGAATTGCTAATTGCCAAAGGCCGATCGCTCGACAAAATTACCCAAGCCAACACCGTAGAATCCCATCCGGGTTTGAGCCGCAACCTCGGAAAACTCGCAGCGTCGCAATATCTGGCGGAATTGGCGATCGCCAGCGCCCTTTCCGATGAGCCCCAAGAAGACCTGTTTTGGTTGCTGGGCGAACATTTGAGCCGTTTGGAGCGTTTGTCCGATCGCACAGAAATCCAATCCGCCGCCGTGCTGATTGCTCACCTCACCCACGGCATTTTTCACCTGCTAGCCTTAGCAGGCCTCGCCCCCCAAGTCCAAGTCTGCTGCGCCACCAGAGGGCCGCTCATCCCAAATTTCACCGATCCGAACTGGCAAACCGGGTTTAGTATACCCTCTGGGGGAACCTTCAGCCTGTCCGAGCTAGCTAACCTAGAGGCAGAACTCTCTTCAGAAACCGGTAGCTTGTACAAATCCGCCTCCCGTTCCCGGCAAACGAATGGTAGCAAACACTTGACAAATTTCGAGATTAATGCTAAGGAATTAGCAGCGCTGCAACAGTTGGCTAGTCCAGAACTAGGAGAGGGGATTGCCGATCGAACAACTTGGATATCTGTCGAAAATATTTTGCGACAATATGCCCAGTATCATTTAGGTTGCACGATTCGATCGGGAAGCTCGATCGACACCTACCTAGAGAGTTTTGAGTTTTAAATTTTGAGTGTTGACTTAAATAGGTGAAGGGGCGATCGTACATCGCACCCCCAGCCTGCCGGATACCCGAACCTGCCGGCAATTTCAGGTAAATTTTCAAGGTTGTTGCGACATCAGATAATAGATATAGATAAAGTTACGAGATTATTAATAAACTTAGGGGTTAACACCTCAATTTCAAATTCCAATCCCTCCAACCTCCACCATCCCAGGCCATCCACCCCAAATCCTATGATGCGACTGTCTGATTCTGATTTGAGAATATCTGTGTTAGCTGTGACCCACCACAAAATGGAAGAACGAGAAAATTTTCCCGATTTTAGCTCCGAGCCGGTCTTGGCCGATCGACAATGGAGCAACGTCCCAGACCCAGAAATGGATAAATACCCCACAACTCCAGCACCAGACTGGAACAACGGCAATAGCCCACAGCCCGAAGCAATCCCCCCGGTTCCCACACCAGAGTCAGCAGCAGAACTCTCCGAAGCAGTAGCCGAAATTCCCGAAAAACAAACGGGATTTCTGCCAGTGCTCAAAAACCCAAATTTTCTAGCATTGTGGAGTGGGCAAGTTTTTTCCCAACTAGCAGATAAAGTTTATCTCGTACTGACGATCGCCCTCGTAGCCAGCCGCTTTCAAGCGCCAGATCAAACCATCAGCAGGTGGGTATCAGCAATCATGATCGCCTTTACCATACCCGCAGTGCTGTTCGGGGCCGCCGCAGGCGTGTATGTCGATAGGTGGTCGAAAAAAGCAGTGCTAGTCGCCACAAACCTGCTGCGGGGAGCCTTTGTTTTAACATTGCCCGTGCTGCTGTGGCTGTCTGACGGGTGGGAACTCGGTCAACTGCCGCTCGGATTCTGCTTGCTGCTGTTAGTGACATTCCTAGTCTCGACTTTAACTCAATTTTTCGCGCCAGCAGAACAGTCAGTGATTCCCCTAATTGTGGAACGCCGCCACCTGCTATCAGCCAACTCCCTCTACACCACAACCATGATGGGTTCGGTGATTATTGGCTTCGCAGTCGGAGAACCCTTACTAGCTTTAGCCGACACCCTATTTTCCAACCTCGGCGGCGGACTCGGCATCGGCAAAGAATTAGTAGTAGGCGGAAGTTACGCCTTCGCCGGAGTGCTCTTGCTGTCGATGCAAACAGGCGAAAAAAACGAAGTCGAACACGAACCGCCCCACCCCTTAGCAGATTTGCGAGATGGCCTGCGTTACATCAACGATCAACCCAAAGTCCGCAATGCTTTAATTCAACTAATTATTCTATTTTCCATTTTTGCAGCCTTGGCAGTTCTAGCAGTTCGGCTGGCAGAAATCCTCCCCGGTATGAAAGCATCACAATTTGGCTTTTTGCTGGCGGCGGTGGGCGTCGGCATGGCTGCTGGGGCGACGACAGTCGGCTATCTCGGCCACAAATTTTCTCACTCCCAACTGAGTTTAATCGGCTCGATTGGGATGGCACTTGCTCTGATGGCCCTTTCTGCGTTTACAGACCATTTGTGGCTGTCGGTGCTGTTCATTACCCTGTTGGGTTTATTTGCCTCATTGGTGGGAGTGCCGATGCAGACTACAATTCAAGCAGAAACCCCAGAAGAAATGCGGGGAAAAGTCTTCGGGCTGCAAAACAATGCCACTAATATCGCTTTGAGTTTACCGTTGGCTTTGGCCGGGGTAGCAGAAACATTTCTGGGTTTGCCAACAGTATTTTTGGCTTTAGCAGGATTAGCGATGGCTGGGGGTGTCTTAACCTGGTATATTTTCCGTAGCAGTAATAGCAAAGTCGATCGAATCTAAAAAATAACAAACTCTGATTTACTGGAATGCACATCGCTTGGCTAGGAAAAAAATCACCTTTTTGCGGTAACGTCACTTACTCCAGGGAAGTCACCAACGCACTATTAGACCGGGGATACCAGGTTAGTTTTCTGCACTTTGCCCAAGAGGCGGACTCACTGGACAGGAACAATACGGGGTGGAGTATGGCAAATGGTTCATGGGGAAAGGGAATTACTCAAACCTCATATACCACTTCGCTCTCATCCGCCAGTTGCAACGAAGTCTCTTTACCCTGTCACTACAAATCGCAAATTTATACGATTCCCACTCTCAAGTCCCGCACAGTGCTGATGAAATCTCTGCGGCGGCTGAAACCAGATGTTGTTCACGCTTCCCTGACGCTTTCGCCTTTAGACTTTCTGCTGCCGGAAATTTGTCAAGAATTGAATTTGCCTTTGGTGGCGACTTTTCACCCGCCGTTCGATCGCAAATTGCGGAATTTGACATCGGGAACCCAACACCTGATGTATCAACTGTACGCTCCATTTTTGGCGAACTACGACTCGACGATCGTTTTTTCTCAGATTCAGCGGGATATATTGGTGAAGTTGGGAGTGCCACAGGAACGGGTAGCCGTGATTCCCAACGGCGTGGATGCCATTAAATATTCTCCAGGGCCTTCGGGGTTGAAGTCGGAATTAAAAGCCGATCGAATTTTTGTTTACCAAGGCCGCATTGCCCAGGAGAAAAATGTCGAGGCTTTGCTCAAGGCGTGGAAACACTGTAATTTTGGCCCTGGGAACGTATTGGCGATCGTAGGCGACGGGCCCCTAGCCGCCTCGCTGCAACTGTTTTACGGCGAAGATGATGGCATTGTGTGGCTCGGATTTGTCGCCGAGGAGGAACGCCGCATCGAAATCCTCCGGGGGGCAGACGTATTTATTTTGCCTTCTTTAGTGGAGGGACTGTCGCTGTCGTTGCTGGAAGCGATGGCCTGCGGTTTAGCTTGTTTGGCAACAGATGCCGGTGCTGACGGCGAGGCTTTGGAGGAAGGCGCGGGGATAGTTTTGAACACTCAGCGGGTACGGAGTCAGTTGCAAACCTTGCTGCCGCTGTTTTGCGATCATCCTGAGTTGGGAATGCTGCTTGGTCAAAAAGCACGCCAACGGGCGATGGAGCGATACACTCTCAGTCAGAATATTACTGAGTTGGAAAAGCTGTACTCAGAGGTTTTGCAAAGGCAGCGCGTACTAATTCGCGGTTTAGCATAATTCAGCAGGAAGAAGGAACTCCGAACCCGTTGAAATTAATCCGTGTATTCGTGTCAAAATCCGTGTCGTGCCTTCCTTCTTCCTTCGCATATGACTTATCGAAATCCCGCTCCTACAGTTGATATTATCATCGAATTAGCCGATCGCCCCCATCGCCCGATCATACTCATCGAACGCCGCAATATTCCCTACGGCTGGGCAATTCCCGGCGGCTTTGTCGATTACGGGGAAGCGGTAGAAACAGCGGCAAAACGCGAAGCTTTAGAAGAAACGAGTTTGAATGTAGAATTAATTGAGCAATTTTACGTTTATTCTGACCCAAATCGCGACGCCCGCCAACACACTATTAGTATTGTATTCTTGGCTTCGGCAACGGGCGAACCTCAAGCAGCCGACGATGCTAAAAATTTACAAATTTTTGAATCTTGGCAGATTCCTCGTGAATTGTGTTTCGATCACGATCGCATTTTACGAGATTATTGGCGTTACCGTCATTATGGATTGCGGCCGCGTTTGTAGGCTGAGGATTTGTTAACCACAGATGTAGGCGGATTAACGCAGATTGATTGCTATGATTTATCGGTGATTTATCTGTGTTAATCTGCGGTTAAATTCATTAAACTAAATTCTATGGCAAGCTTGACAATATTAGGCGGAGGTGCTTGGGGTTCGGCACTGGCCAATCTGGGAGGAAAAAAAGGCGATCGAGTTAATTTGTGGTCGCGCAGCAGTTCTGTTAATCTAGAATCAGTTATAACAGGTGCGGATGTTGTTGTTTCGGCAGTTTCGATGAAAGGAGTTGGAGCAACGGTCGATCGACTTTTGGCTTTACAGTTAAGTCCCAGTACAATTATAGTTACCGTCACCAAAGGTTTAGACCCCGCGACTACCCGCACTCCATCTCAAATTTGGCAAAATGCCTTTCCTAACAATTCAATAGTCGTACTTTCGGGCCCTAATCTTTCCGAGGAAATTCAGCAGGGCTTGCCGGCTGCAACGGTAGCGGCGAGTTTGGATTTAGCGGCGGCCAAGCAAGTGCAAAATATTTACAGTTCTGATATTTTTCGGGTTTATGTGAATGAAGACCCGCTGGGAACTGAGTTAGGTGGAACTTTGAAAAATGTATTTGCGATCGCCGCTGGTGTTTGCGACGGTTTACAATTAGGAACTAATGCTAAATCTGCTTTGCTGACTCGCGCTTTGCCGGAAATGATTCGGGTGGGAGTTCGTTTGGGATCTCGCGCAGAAACTTTTTACGGTTTGTCTGGTTTGGGAGATTTGCTCGCTACTTGCAACAGTCCTTTATCACGCAATTATCGGGTTGGTTTCGGATTAGCTGAAGGCAAATCTTTAGAGCAAATTTTGCAGGAATTGCAGAGCACTGCTGAGGGAGTCAATACTACTAATGTGTTGATTGATTTGGCCAATCAACGCGGCATAGAAGTGCCTGTTTCTCGTCAAGTTTATCGCTTATTAAATGGTGAAATTACTCCTGAACACGCTGTTTTATCACTGATGGAACGCACTTTAAAACCGGAGTAATATCAAAATAATTACCAGATATTTAAAGCAGCATCACTGAGAATGAGTTTCTTAAAAAAGGCGCTCTAATTTTTTGTACACTTCATCATCGTTACGCTTACCAACTAGAATAATTTCTACCAAATCTTCTTCGGAATTAAAGCTGTAAATAATCCGATACTCGCCACTATCTACCCGATAATAACCCGGATATCCGATTAATTGCTTGCTATCATTAGGTAAAGGATCGACATTCAGCGCTAACACTTTTTTAGCAATTTGAGCCGCTATTTTAGGTGGCAAACCCTTGAGAAAGTCGAGAACTGTTTGTAAACCATCAAGTTTCGCCATTGGCCAGTTGTTTTAGTGTTTCTACAAAGGTTTTAGTACCAACCATTTGAGACTGACTCAGGGCAGATTTTGCTGATGAACCTAAAAGCATATCTTCTAATTCCATCAGCCGCTCTATCAAGCGCTGATAGGCATCAGCGGACATAATTACGTGGCTGGGCTGCGATTTATCTGTGAGTAAAACTGGCTCCACAGCAGCTCGGTTAAAGACTGTCCCCTGTGGATTACATACTTCTGCGAGGGTGTAACTTTGCATGACAGATGTTATGAGCGTGGGTTATGTCTATTTTAGGCAAAATCGGCAGCAACAGGCAAGATGCCTGTTCCACAAAGAATTGATTTTCTTGTGGAACAGGCATCTTGCCTGTTCATAAAAGGCTTATTGAGAATGGTGCAAGATGTGGGATAAATACGATCTATTTACCGCCGTAATAAAAAGCGATTTCTTTCTCTTTCAGCGGTGCAAAGTTTGCCGCAACCAGCATTTTATCGAGTTCCTCTTGTCCGATGTGTTTGACACCGATTCGGACAATGCGCGATCGCATTGTATTTGACACGCCGCTGCGCTGTCTGCCGGCTTCTAATCCCATCACTTGCTCGTACAGGTCTAATTTTGCTTGCGGAATCGGAGTACCGTCAAAGTCGATTCCAGAGGCGATCGCAACATCGATCGCATCTGCACCAGTTGTAGATTGAGCCGCTGAGTTTGTTTCTGAAGACATTGTGCTGTGTTATCAAAGTTTGCTGTGCCAGCATTTTATCAGAGAAGCTGCTACATAAATTATTCAATCTAAAATCTGGCGTTGCTGATTCACGGTATGAATAAAGTTTTATGGGAAGTTACATAACTCACGATAGTTGGCTTATAGTAATTCCGAAATTTTCCATTCATAAGCTGTTGCGCGTTTAAATTGCATATTCGGGACGGACTCGCGTGCCCATCCCACAATAATTTGAGTGATTTTTGACACACAATTTAAATGGAGAACAGCTTACCTGTATTCAGCAACGCCTAAAATCTAAAATCTAAAATCTAAAATCTAAAATCGATTGACTTCCCTCAACTCGACATTTCCTCCACTGACAATCACGCCAATCCGAGCATTTTTAGCCTGCACAACACCTGACAACAAACCCGCCGCTGCTAACACTCCCGTCGGTTCCACAACTATCTTCATGCGTTCCCACATAAAAAACATTGTGCTACGAATTGCCTCTTCTGAAACTGTTGCCATATCGTCCACATAATGCAGCACCAAAGGAAAGGTTAATTTCCCCAAAGATGGCGTGCGCGCACCATCAGCAATCGTATCCGGGTTAGTAACAGTTTGTAGCGTTTTCGTGCGGAACGATCGCGCCGCATCGTCTGCTTGCTCCGGTTCCACTCCTATTACTTTACACTGCGGAGACAAAGTTTTTGTCGCGATCGCACATCCCGACAGCAAACCCCCGCCCCCACAGCAAACTAACAGCAAATCCAACTCCCCAACTTCTGCGATTAATTCCAGCGCCGCCGTACCTTGTCCCCCAATCACCCACGCATGATCATAAGGAGGAATAATTGTCAAGTGTCGTTCTGCGGCAATTTTAGCGGCTAACTCTTCGCGGGAAACTTGAGTGCGATCGTACAAAATAATCTCTGCACCGTAGCCGCGAGTCGCTTCTTGCTTGACTTTTGGCGCATCTGCCGGCATAACAACAGTAGCAGGAATCTGTAACAACTGGGCCGCAAGGGCGATCGCCTGCGCGTGATTTCCCGAAGAAAAAGTCAGCACTCCCCGCTGTTTTTCAGATTCAGATAGCTGCATCAAAGCATTGCAAGCACCCCGAAATTTAAACGAACCCGTGCGCTGAAAGTTTTCGCACTTGAAAAATACCTGAGAATTTGTGCGTTTGTTGAAAGTTTCCGAAGTCAGCACCGGCGTCTTGAAAGCCTTGCCCTGCAAGCGATTTGCCGCCGCCTTCACATCCGCGAAACAGACTGACAAGGGATTTTGGGCACTCATAGATTTTAGATTAGGGCGATCGAGGACTCTATTTGTAGGGTGGGCATTGCCCGCTTCACTCTTACCATTAAACTATAAATTTTTATCATCAGCTTATGAATAATTATCATTAGCTGTGGCGCTTAATGGTTAAAAAAGCTGTGGACTCAAATCAAAGTTATGACAATTTACTATCAACAATTAAAGGGACGTTTGTACTTGCACAGGAGAGGGGTTAATCAATTAGGAGTGACGCATGGGGCCCAGAAACCTGGTTTTTTTACGAAAATACTTCGTTCGCACTCGAAGATGAGGTAAAAAACCCGGTTTCTTTGTCGAAGTGCGTCCATGTGAATACAAATTTAACCACCGCCGGATTAATTGTAGAGAAACGGCACGGCGGAGTGTCCTGATTTTCGGTAATATCAAATCCATTGGCATCGGAATTATTCATCTCTCTCTCCCCTTTCTCTGTATCCTCTGTGTCCTCTGCGGTTTAATCAACCGGAATGGATATAACGGGTAAAATAAACCGGATTGGATGGTGAAATTGCCCTCGCGAGTGCGATCGACTCCAACCATCGACAACAACGGAAAAAAGAACACGGCAATGCCATTTCCCTACCAAAAAAAGAGCAGCTAAATTGTTTAACAATTACCAAAAAAAAGGACACAGCATGGCTGTGTCCTTACCCGTATCTTGTAGGGACACAGCATGGCTGTGTCCCTAACCGTACCGATATCCCGATTAGGATTCTTGCCGTTTAGAACAAGAACAATTCAGTATTACCGGAAATTCCTAAATCGACATTATTGACAGTTGCAAACAAACTGTTACCGCCAACCGTAGAACCGTTGCTATCGTAATACAGTTTAGTAGACAAACCGTCGTAGATAGCCATGATGGACGGGCCGGTTAAAGTTGCTTCGAGCGCAGTTACAGAAACTGTGCTGCTGTAAGCGTAGAAACTCGAAGCCAAAGTCCCTCCGGTTGTAAACGCTGCAAAACCAGTTTTGTCGAGATTAATTACATCATCAGCAATGCTGTAATTGGTAATTACATCCCCGCCGTCAGCAGTAGTTCCGGTGAACACAAACACATCCGCACCAGCACCGCCGTTGAGAACATTGGTTCCCACACCACCGATTAAAGTGTCATTCCCCTCGCCGCCGAAGAGACTGTCGCTACCCGCGCCGCCGAAAATGCTGTCGTTACCTGCATCGCCGGAGATACTGTCGTTACCTGCACCGCCGTCGAAAATATCAGCACTCGATCCGCCGTTCAAGATGTCAGCAAACTCAGTGCCGGTGACGTTATTAGCTGTCGCACTTCCTGTAAATAAGACAGGAGTGGTGAAGTTGTAACCGCCAACACCAGAACCGAAGTTGTTAACTCCGCTTGTCGGGAAAGTACCGGGATTAGTGATTAAATCCACAACGCTACCTGAGTTGGTAGTAGTACCAGCAGGAGATGCGATCGTACCTGTAAATACAAAGTCCGCCGTTCCCAGATTGCTAGCAGCAGTACCCAGATTCGCAATCAAGGTCGAACCACCGGCTACGGTACCGTTCGAGTCAAAATACAACTCTGTTTCGTTCGACGCATTAGTAAAGGCGAAGAAACCAGCAGTTGTAGAATTGCCCAGGGCTTTAGCTTGTGCATCTTGCAAAGAGGCATAACTGCCGCCTGTGAAAATCACTAACTCTTTGCCAGTAATGTCAGGAGTTGAACCGCTAACACCGTCAAAGTTAGTCGTAGTCAAATTGCCGAAAGCGCTCGCGCTAAACTCGAATTTGTCAGTTCCAGAGGTAAAGTCAGTAATCGTATCACCGCCTTCGCCTACTGCTTTGTAAACAAACAGATCCGCACCAGCACCGCCAGTCAGAATATCTGCACCAGAACCACCGCTGAAGATGTCAGCAAACTCAGTACCCGTGACGCTGTTAGCCTTCGCATCTCCGGTAAACAACACAGGAGTAGTGAAGTTGTAACCGCCAACACCTGAACCGAAATTGTTAAAGTCGCTTGGGAAAGTGTTTCCAGCAGCAGTTAAATCGGCCACGCTACCTGAGTTGGTAGTAGTACCAGCAGGAGATGCGATCGTACCTGTAAATACAAAGTCCGCCGTTCCCAGATT
>NZ_JAUBUY010000009.1:123869-124897 GCF_036705565.1 Microcoleus sp. AT8-B5 | reverse complement strand
GGAGTTGAACCGCTAACACCGTCAAAGTTAGTCGTAGTCAAATTGCCGAAAGCGCTCGCGCTAAACTCGAATTTGTCCACCCCAACAGTAAAGTCAGCAATTTTATCGCCGCCTTCTTTCGTTGTCCTGTAAACAAACAGATCCGCACCACTGCCGCCGCTTATGACATCCAAACCAAGGCCGCCGGTGATGGTATCGTTGCCGTCGCCGCCAAGGATGGTATCGTTAAAATTGCTGCCGACAATGTTGTCATCGCCTGCTAAACCATCGAAATTAACGGCAGCCGGATAAGTGCCGAAATTCACATTGTCAGCACCAGCAGTACCGACAGGAACATTTAGTGACGTGCCGCTGAAGACAAAGTTACTGACTTGCAGGCGAATGCTTGCCGAGAAACTCGTGAGAACTTCAAAGCGCGCCCCAACAGCAAATACCAGTACAGCACGACCGGTCTCGGCATCTATAAACTGACAGAAAGTAGGCGCTTCTCGGTTGCCACCCAAAGCTATAAACCGCGCTTGCAAAGACGCGATGCTGTTAACAGTGGTATCCAGGCTGAAATCGAGCAAGTTAGCGCTGCCGATCGACCCCACAGTAGAAGTAGCAGTAATCTCCAGTCGGGTCAAGCTAGAAACGGTGAGATTACCAAAAGCTGCCGTAGAAAGCTCTAAAACATCGTCATCGACACTAAAGTCAGTAATAAAGTCAGCTTCTACAACTGTTTGAATCTCTTGGCGAGAAGTGCGGTAAATAAAGCGATCCTTTCCACTACCCCCAATTAGAGTATTGGTTCCTAGACCACCTTCGATCTCGTCATCATCATCGCCGCCTTGAACTTTGTCGTTGCCCAAGCCGCCTTTTAGCGTGTTTTTGCCTTTACCACCGATGATATCGTCATCATCATCGCCGCCGTCGATATCGTCATCATCATCGCCGCCTTGAACTTTGTCTTTGCCCAAGCCGCCTTTTAGCGTGTTTTTGCCTTTACCACCGATGATATCGTCATCATCATCGCCGCCGTCGATATC
>NZ_JAUBUY010000009.1:104991-123769 GCF_036705565.1 Microcoleus sp. AT8-B5 | reverse complement strand
GTCATCGTCATCGCCGCCTTGAATTTTGTCTTTGCCCAAGCCTCCTTTTATTTTGTTTTTGCCTAGGCCAACTTCGATATCGTCATCGTCATCGCCGCCGTCGATATCGTCATCGCCATCGCCGCCTTTAATTGTGTCCTTGCCTTTGCCGCCGATGATTTTGTCTTTGCCTTTGCCGGCTGTAATGTTATCGTCACCATCGCTGCCTTCAATATCGTTATCCAGCGTCGCAGAACCGACAATAACTTGAGGTGCTGTAGTGCCACTAAACTTAAAGACATTTTGCTCGATGTTCAAGCTAAAACGCTGGCCGGTGAGAGATCGTTTGCCGTTGCTAACTTCAAAACCAAAACTCAGCGCACCGACAAAACCTACTGTCGCTTTGAACCTTACCAAGCCTGCGTTAATGTCTGCTTGAGTGAAGGTAAAACCGACTTGTGTTACGGCGACTCCATTAAACAATAGTTGGCCGGTTGTAGCATCGGGTAGCTCGGTTAACTTGAAGACTGTGCCGCTAGGACCTTGCTCGTCATCGACAAACCGCAACAACTCAGAAGTAATAGTTTGCTCGCCGCCGCTGGAACCAGCAGTCAAGCTATTATTAGCTTCCACTCGCGGAGGGTTAAAAATCGGAGTGAGAGTTTGACTTGGAGTTGGAGTTGGAGTTGGAGTTTGAGTTTGAGTTGGAGTTTCAGGATTAACTTCCAAAAAGTCGCCAGCAGTGATCAGCGTTGCGTTGACATTCAACAATAGCGCCAAGGCAAAGTTATTGACCCGAATTTCGGTATCGCCACCGACTTGTATAAAGGTCAAGCTGCTAAAGTTCAAGTCGCCAAACAGCAGAAATTTGTCGCTGCCGTCTGTGTAGTCAGTGATGACTGCTTTTGCCCCAGAGGTACTGTTACTCACGACATAAACGTCATCTCCAGCACCGCCGACACAGGTATGGTTGCCAGTACCGCCCATCAGGGTATCGTTGCCCTCGCCGCCCATCAGCGTATCGTCGCCGTTGCCGCCGCCGCTAACGCTGTCGTCGCCGTCGCCACCGTCTGCCATGTCATTGCCGTCGCCAGTCACGAGGGTATCGTTGCCAGCACCGCCCATCACGCTGTCGTCGCCGTCGCCGCCCATCACGCTGTCGTCGCCGTCGTCACCCATGCAAACGTCGTTGCCGGCACCGCCCATCACGCTGTCGTCGCCGTCGCCGCCCATCACGCTGTCGTCGCCGTCGTCACCCATGCAAACGTCGCTGCCGGCACCGCCCATCACGGTATCGTTATCTTTGCCACCGTTAACGGTATCGTTGCCGTCGCCGCCGCTAACGTTGTCGTTGCCTGTGTCGCCCCTGACTGCATCGTTGCCTTCGCTGCCCTCACAATCGTCGTTGCCTTTGCCGCCATAGACGGTATCGTTGCCGGCGCCGCCGTCAACGTCATCATCTCCTTCGTTGCCGTGGGTCCAGTCATCGCCGTCATCGCCTTCGCAGATGTCGTTGCCACTGCCACCCATCACGGTATCGTTGTCTTTACCGCCGTTAAGGGTGTCGTTGCCGTTGCCGCCCATGACGGTATCTTTGCCCAGATCGCCTCTTATTTCATCGTCGTCATCGCCGCCCTCGCAATCGTCGTCATCTTTACCGCCGAAGATTTTATTTTTTTTGCCTCGGTTTCCTTTGATTCTGTCCTTGCCTTTTTTGCCGAATATCTCATCCTGTTCGCCGGTGGCGACAATTAAGTCATCGTCATCGGTACCGACGACGGTTCGGCGGCGATCGATGCCGCTGTCATCATCTAAGTCATCTATGTCGCCCACACCTTCTTCTAGTACGCCGTTAGATTCCGCCATTTGGCTGTCATCAGCAGCACCTTCTTCCAGTACGCCGTTAGACAGAGCTGGAAATGTGGTGGTAATGCCGTCGGTGTTTTCGGTGAGCGCTATCTGAATTAACTCGGCTAACTCCTCATCGGAAATTGTAGAGCTGTCGTCGCCTAAATCCCCGACTGGCTTTTGTGTTTCATCTTGAGCGGGAAAAAGTGTTCCCGCTCCTTCTTCTAACAACGTTAGTTCATCCATTGTTGATATTTCCCAAAAAATGGTAAGCTTCTTAGAATCAATTTATCAGCAAACAGGAGGCTGCAGAAGTTTTTTTTTTACTTCATGCTTTCGCCCCCTATAGGAGCTGGTTTCCTCATCTTTACTATTATAGATGCCACTTAAACTGCAAGGTTTTTTTCGCTATTTTGCGAGTTTTATATTCTGCCATTGCGTACCAAAATCAATTAATCCGCAACCTACACTGTAAGTGCTACGCCGAAGCTCCGAGCTTTTAAGATGTTCTCGGTATTTTCTACAGTAAGCTGCGCCGAAGGGCCCCTGCCTGTAGAGTTTCTACGTAATTTCTACAGTGAATTAGCTGAATTTAAACTCGCAACTGACAACTCCTAAATAACTACCCAAAACCTCTGTCCCCCAAATTCTACCCTTGCTTTTTTTCCGATCTAGGCTGGGTGTATTGAAGTTTTGTAACACTCCCAGCTTTGACAAATCCTTCCCTGACCTAGGATTTGAATCTCTTGACTAAACGACAGCACCCTCGTAATTTTAGTTCCCGATGATTAATTAGAAATTTAGATAATTCCCCCGACCAAATATTTGTTCTAATTTTTAGTGGCACAATTTTCTCTCATTCGAGGAAACCTCGCGAACTGAGTTTTTTTTCGGATCAATACTAAGAGTTCTGCCAAAATATATCTATCTTCAGGCAGATTGTAAGATTTGCTTTCAAATGGTATGTGACGCAGAAGTAGTTTTTGGTGACTGTTGCAAGCTCGGCATTTTGAGCGGGCATGACCCACGGCGAGGCTGCCCAACCCTGTTGTTTTGTAACGGCTTCGCTACCAAGTCCAATAATTCTCCGAGAAACCGGCCTGATGAGGGGTAATCCTCTAGATGCCAAAAAAAGAGTTGCTTGAGAGTACCGGAACAATTTTATGGTCGTTGTATTGTTGAGAGTTCTTGGCTGCTGATGTTTATTTTTGCTGCTTAACTTTAACTCGATTAAAACAGTTAAATTAAAAATTTTCTATATCATGAAAGCGGTAAATTAGCAATAAATTATTAGGAATAATCGATGGTCAAGTATCGATTATCGATCGCCACGGAGGTCTTAAGGATGAGGGCGGAGGGCTTACGGATGAGAACCCAGGGCTGACCAATTAATTAATTGACACAAAATCAAGATTACACATGGGGGGTTGGTGGTACAGGATAAGCGGTAAAGACCGATCGACCCCTCTCCCAAAAAAATAAAATACTCAAATTTGCCTGCGATATTGCCCTGAAACCGGTTGGCGAGAGCCGAAGTAATTTTAATAAGAACTAGAGATCCGCCTGGTAAAGTGCCTCCAATTTAACTTTACTCAGCAATGAGAAACTCAAGTTCACGACGAATCTAAAGGGGTCTGCGGTAGAGGTGCAAAATGTTAAAGATAGCAAGATTGGAGAAAATTCGGCTTTCACCGAGCCACAGGGCAATCAAAACTAATAAACTGTTATTAAAGTACAACTTTTATATCCTCAAAGTGTTTGAACAAATATACATGACCCTAGCGATCGCCCGATCGGGGGAAGCGCATTCAGAAACTTTGATTGGAAGAGTAAAAAATATGTTGCCGAGCGCTATTGCTAGCCGCAAAAACGCAGGCAAATTCAGAATTAAGGCGGGAGGGCGCTAAATCGGTGAGCCAGGAATTTCAACTCTCAGTCACCCCCGTTGGGGACGATGAATATCTAGTGCGGACAGAAAGGGTTGCACCCGGTGTACCCTTAGCCGAACAACAAGTCCGCTGGCCGATCGACGAATGGCTGGCACTGTCTGCTCAACTGATGAACGACCCGCTGGTGGGCTTGCTCCAGGGAAAAGCAGTACAGGGAAGCAGTTTTGCCGGTCGCGGCCTCTCCCGTTCGGGAAACAACTCAGCGCCGAATTTAGTAGCCCTGGGGCAACAATTATACAGCGGGCTGTTTCAAGGAAACTTGCGCGATAGCTGGACTTGCGCTCAAGGCATAGCCCAGCACCGCCGAGAAGTGCTGCAACTGCGACTCGGACTCAAAGGCCGGCGCTTGCCACGACTGCCGTGGGAAGTTCTGCACGCCGGCGATCGCCCTTTGGCAACCGGCACCGATGTCGTATTTTCTCGCTACCAACCAGGTACAAGTTTGTTCAAGCAAACCCGGATACTGCCTAGTGGCGGGCCACTAAAAATTTTAATGGCGATCGCCTCTCCGAGCGATCGAGACAGCTTGCAGCTCAAGCGAGAAGTGCTCCATTTGCAGCAAGAACTCCAAAACCGCACCGGTCATCCTCTCAAAAACAGCCCCCATTGCCCGGAAATTCAACTGACTATTCTCGAACAGCCCGATCGAGAACAACTTACCCAAGCCCTAGAACAAGGACACTACCAAGTCCTGCACTACGCAGGCCACAGCAACTTAGGTTCCAGAGGTGGGGAACTCTACCTAGTCAGCAGCCGCACCGGCTTAACCGAAACCCTCAGTGGCGACGACTTAGCTGGATTGCTCGTTAACAACGGTATTCAGATGGCCGTGTTCAACTCCTGCCGCGGCGCCTACGGCGACCCCTCAGACCTCGCGGACGACAGCCCGGAACGGAACTTAACCGAAGCTCTAGTCAAGCGTGGAATTCCGGCAGTGCTAGCAATGGCAGAAAGCATCCCCGACGATGTAGCCCTAACTCTCACGCGTTTGTTTTACCGCAACCTCAATCAAGGCTATCCAGTCGATCTCAGCCTGAGCCGTGCCAGAGCTGGGCTAATTTCTGCCTACGGTTCTCACCAGCTATACTGGGCTTTGCCCATTCTCTATCAGCACCCGGACTTTGACGGCTATTTGACCGGCGCGCCAGCCCACAGCGCGACATCCGGTTCTATGGTGCACATAATCGCGCCGGGAACGCCACCGGCGCTCGCGGGTACAGAATGGAAGGCCCCGTCTTCGGTTTCGGCGATCGCCCAATACCCCCCAATCCCAGCGAATCGATCCCATGAGTCAGACAATTCTGACGGCGAAGTCTGGGAATATCCCAACCAATTAAAAGATCGTAGGGATTGGGTTCACCAGAACGATCGAGCGGATGCTACTAACTCACCGAACTCACCGACGGCTTCGCCCTCCTCTATTCCTAATTCTGAGTGTTCAGCGATCCAAGCAACTCGCGCCGCTGCATCGACTCAGAAACCGTTAAAAAAACCGGGGCTGAAAAAATCTGTTACCCTGATGCTTTGCTTGTTGTCCGTTGCTTTTAGTGCTGGCTTTTTTGGGTGGCGGTACTCGAACCAGCGAGGTCCGAAACCAGAAGAGTTACTGCCGGCGGTACGGACTCCCCTGTCGCAAAATTACCTGCAACAACGTCACTAAAAGCGATCGCCCACTGCAATGCTGAATTTAGACTCTCTTGGCCTGGCTCCAAACTGGGTGGGGTTTTTGCTGGCCATTCGCGATCGGCTGCCGCTGGCAAAGCGATCGAAAGTATACTGCTCGATCGAATCTCGGACTTACCTTCATCAAGTCGGTTTTTACCGAAAATAAGCAGCAGCCCAACTAAGCATCGAGGAAGAAACTGGGTTTCTCGTCGAGAAAGTAAGTCCGGGACTGCTTAATCATAGAATGCGTCAGTCGATTTGAGATTTTAGACCTCGGCTTGAGTCCTGAGTCGAACGATTTGAGATTTTAAATTTACTCCACAGATAAATCTGGGAAATGGAACAAGAGTCTAAAATTTTGATCTCTCCACGACAGGAGTCGGTGGCTTGTCTGCGTTTTTGAGCGGGCTGATTCGGCAGCACGAGCATTCCTCATTCGGCACAAGACAATAAAAGCCAGAGTTGCCACAATTAAGAACGTCCTCACCGTCAGCGCGCTTATTTAACAATAATTAATTATGGAAGCGGCTGTGAGTTTGACCTCCTCGCATCCAGGATACCCGCCACGTGATTCATGCCGAAAGCAGACTCAGGACCGGTGAAATAAAAAACCTGTATCCGATGAAACTTGCCGAACGTATTTATCCGTGGGGTCAAGGCTTAAATCTAAAATCTAAAATCTAAAATCTAAAATCGATTGACGCGCCCCTCCAGTTGGTGCATAAATTTTGAGAGTATGGCAGTTTACAGGCCACGACTCGAAACCAATACATTTCCATCGAAACTCCATGTCGGGAACCGCTGCTAATTTGTAGTGCATCAAACATTTAAGCTGTTGTGCATTAAACTCGGTCTTTTTCAATTCCCCTGTGGAAATAACCTCAAATTCTCTGGCTTGGGGCCCGAGGAGGAAGATTTTCGCCAGTTCCCCCTAGAAATCTACTGATTCGTGGCGAAGTGTTAAGAGTCGCGAAGCAATCTCGCCCGATCAAAACTATTCTCCTCTTAGTGGCTGCCCGATGTTTCTGCCGCCGCGCCCATGGAGTCGGGTTTTAGCTTAAACCCGTTCAACCAACCGGTGAAATTTCCTGCAATTTTTACCGGATTGCCTTCCCCAGACTGCGTTCTGTGCAAGTTATATGCCCAAAACCTTAATAGAAGATTGCTCGTTGGTATTTGGGGTTTTGAGGGGATTTCCAGCCGTAAAAATAGAATTTACAAGTAGCTGGCAGTGGCATCGAGAACAAGTGCTGCCTCGTCTTGTTGAGGTAAAAGTTAACCCCGCGCCGGTAAATGCTTTCGGCAGATTTGCAGTGGCCGCGTTCTAGGTATTTCCATTCATGGCTGTCTTATTTTGACCTTGACCGCAGACACAATCGGGGATTGGTGAATGCAGGGAACAGACTTTACTGTAAAAAAGTAAAGCATTTAATTTGCGACAATAATTCCCCGCGCGATCGCTCCAAGGCTTACACAAGGATTTGGGCCGCGAGGAGCAAATTGATCGCCCTTCGAGCATCCTTACTTGCACCCCCGGTCTTGAGGCCGCAGAAATTTATCCAGAATCTTAATATTCAGAATTATTAGTATTGACAGTGAAACAAAGTTAATCTAATGTGTTGTAATTGATATAAGTAAAGTCCAATAAGCGAGGTACGGTCAATGGCAGAAACAGCTACAGCACCCTTAACAGGAAAAGGTCTGCTTCAAAAAATCAAAGGCAGTGATTTGCCACGCAGAGAACTTGCGAAGCTTTGCGGCTACTTCACTGTCAGCAAAAGTGGAGAAACCCGGATTAATCTGGCTGAGTTTTACGATGCAGTGTTAGCTGCTAAGGGCATTGAGCTAGAGAAGTCTAAAGCAGACGGACGCGGGCGAGAAGCGAGTTATCGAGCTAGCGTTCACAAGAATGGTTCGATCGTGATCGGGGCAAATTATACCCAAGAAATGGGATTAAAGCCGGGAGACGAGTTTGAAATTAAGCTCGGATACAAGCACATTCGCTTGATTCAGATCGATGTGGACAGACCGGATGTGGAATTGGATGATGAAGAGGAGGATACAGAAGAATAGAGGCGATCTCGATGCAGTCAGCCGATAGCAAGGCTACTGGATTTGGCTTCGCTACACGAGTATTTGCGCGCCACCCTTCGATTTAACTGATGAGCTGTCTTGACTATTTCTATTTTCTCTTGTCTCGCAAAGACTACAGTGCCTCTGAACTTCGCAAAAAGGGGCAAGAGAAAGGTTTTGGCAATGAGGAAATATTGGAGGCGATCGCGCAAATTCAAGACCGGGGCTATCAGTCTGACACTCGCTTGGTGGCAAACTCGATCGCCTCTGCAGCAGGCAAATACGGAAAGTCTGCCATCAAGCGCAAGTGCCTGCAAAAAGGAATTACCAACGATTTGTTCGAGCAAGTCTGGGAAGAAGAAATTGCAGAAAATCAGGACTCCGAAGCAGAAAAACTGGCCGAATTAAAAGCCAAAGTCATGCGGAAATACAAGATCGATACTTGGGGTAAAGCAGATCCGAAAACCAAGGGCAAAGTCTTGAATTACCTGCAATACAGGGGCTTTAATGCCTTTGAAATTTGGCGACAGTGGCAGACGGAAGAAGATGACGAGTAAATAGTAGGGTCAAGCAAATAGAGCAGGCCCCGATAGGCAAGCACAACTACACTGCTGCCGACGGGGCTAAAGTCTAAGTCCTGAGTTTTTTTGACACTCCCCTGCCTGAAGGCGAGGGGATTCTTGGTTCTGCGACATACCTTAAAACTATCTATCCTTGTGGCAGTGTTTAAACCAGGTATCCGTTCAAAAGAACCAAATATCGAGCTTAATTTAGATAGCCTCGCGAGGGTTTGTCTCCCCAAGCTTTCGAGAATTGCTTCTCTTGTTTCTGTGTGCCCCACAGTACATTTTAGAAATAAAAAGTTTAGTCTCTGATTTTGGCTTACATTAGTTAGCCCAGCTATGTTTTTCGTGGTTTTCGCCACCCACTAACCATTATTGTTTTCCGACCTGTCGTTTGAGCGTGGTGTCTCATGTGTATCGGCGGTTATTCTACCTGTAGTCTAGTTATTTTACTCTACAATGAACACAATGCAAGAAAGTTCAAGAAAACAATTAACAAAAGTTGATAATTAATTAAAGCCGTCAAGCTTATGACGGGGCTTTAGACCCAATTTCTTGGTAACTGTATGTCAATCCTCAGCGTTGACTAACTAAGATTCGTACATCTGCCGATGTCTGGCTAAAAGCTGGAGATATTTCTCGTTGATTTTAGCCAGCATCCATTTCTCTTTAAAAATGGCGGCGGATTCGGCTTTCACCGGATCAGTTTCGAGCGGCAAAATATCTTTTCGAGCGGCGGTTTGCTCTGCAACAGACTTCAGCTTTTGAGGGTTTTGCTGGTATTTTCGGCCGCTTTTGTGGTTAGCGTAGCGACGGGATCGAGTGTACCCCATCTGCAAGAACTTGCGGGCCATGTCGGCTCCCACAAAATCATCGGCATCGAGATACTCTAAAAACAAGGAGTAAATTTTGCTGCTAGACTCCCTGGCAATTTCAGGAGTCTTAAATCTCCAGAAAGGCAAAATTTCTCCTTTGTATGGTTCAACCAACAGCACTCCCTGTTCTCCTTTCCCTACCCGATAAAGTTCCGGGTGCTGTCTAAAGTCGATGTTTTTAAAATCCACAGAGTAGTCGAACTGCTTCATTGGGCGTTTTCTGTTGTATCTGGAACTATAGAAGCCCGGGGTTTACCTTCGTCTGGTTTGGTATAAACCCAGGCCCAAGCAATGAAGACAGCTTGAAAAGGCAGCCTCAACCAATACAGTAATTGGTTGTGGGGAATCCCTTCTATCGGAATGTTGTTGACGGCTTGATTGATATTAGCTGGAAACACGGCAATAAACAAGGCAATTAACCCCCACGCCGCCGCCCTGCTGACAGGAGGAACTAACAGCCCAATTCCGCCCAAAATCTCGAAAAAACCGCTGATATAAACCAATGCTTCCGGGTAAGGAAGCTGGGGCGGCACAATTCTGATAAAAGGTGCGGGTACTGCAAAGTGCAGCACGCCTACAATACTGATAGCTACTGCGAGAATAACTCGCCAAATTTCTTTTTGACTTTTCATGGGCAATGGGTAATTAATAATTGTTAAATTGCTACGATAATGCTTGCACAAAATCGCTATCTGCGATCGAGATGACAAGCAAACTGAGCCCCAAAAATTCCAGCTTTCCGGGTTTGTCTGCTTTTGCTGGTGGCTGTAACGATTTTATTTCGTAGAAAAACCAGGTTTCTGGCTAACTCCCAGACAAGTTTTCACAGCCCCAAACTGGAGGAAGCGAGAACTGGAATCCCACGCCTGCGCGTTGACTGCCAAAAACAGATAGCGCGCATTTTGATAACAAGATTTTAATGTCTAGTACCCTGTTGCTGTCTCTATCTTCGGGTAGTAAAACATGATTTTTGTTCCGGCTTGGGCGTCGTCAGCAGCCAAAGCAGTGGGGGATTTTGTCGATCGACAAATGCACCATCGCTTAACATTAGATAAATCATCGCCGCAATTGAGGAGTGCGATTGCTGCTAAATTTGACCCCCTCGCATCCAGGATACCCGCCACGTGATGAATCCGTCCAGAAATAAAAAACCTGTATCCGATAAAGGATCCCCCGAATTGATCTCGCGCAAGTCAATGCTTCAATTCTAAAATCTAAAATCTAAAATCAATAGTGCGGAATATTTTTATCTCATAGTGTGAAACCCTTGATTTTCGGTTGGCAGCTTGATTGTCCAATCGCCCTGAAACCCTTATTTTACGGTGGGCAATCAAAAACTGTCCGAAGTATTGTAAAATCTAAAATCTAAAATCTAAAATCGATTGACCTAGCCTTCCAGGCGCTTCCCTACCCTACCCTACGGGAACCCCTACGGGGAACGGGAACCCTGGCGGGAAGATAGCTTTGCTAGGGCGTACCTTGATTAGACTAATTAAGGCGAGTAATTTGTCAATAACTTTTAGAATTATTTAATATTTGCGTTTTGAGAATTATTGCCTCTGGCAACTCGGGAACGCTCTGTAATTAAAATTACTATCTCAAGTTTGAATATTGTCAACTTCCCACAGATGCTAGAATGAATCAAATTATCTAATTTGCTAAAAAGTCGATCGTCGTAGCAACTTCCAAAGCATCCTGCTGGAATTCAAAATAGTCACTCCTAGGCAGGAACTTTTTAGCCACCACATTATTCAAAAAGATTGAGCCTCCAAGCGCTGTGTCATTTTTATCTACACGTAAGCAATCACCGACGACCATGAACACCTCACTAAACACCTCTAAATTTGGCATTAACCGGATGCTGCGACAATCGCTGTTTGCAGGCATCATTTCTGCAGCAGCTTTAGCTAGCGGATGGGCGCCCGGTTTGTATGGACAATCCCCAAACCTCGTTTTCGGATCGGCAGCCCAAGCTCAAGAAATTAGCAGCCAAGAAATTACTAGCTACGCTCGTGCTGTGTTGGCAATAGAACCCAGACGGGTGGAAGCTTATAACGAAATTAAAGGAATGGCTGGGGGATCGGTTCCCAGAGTAGTGTGCAACGAAACTCAGCAAATTAATAGGTTGTCTGGAGGTGTTCGCGGCATCGCGGTGAATTACTGCCAACAAGCTAAAAAAGTTATCGAAACCAATGGTTTGACAGTTAGTCGCTTCAACCAGCTTACTTTGCTCCAGCAAGCGGACCCGGCAGTCAAACAGCGAATTCAAGCCGAACTGCTGCGACTGCAACAAGCGGGCAATCAATAAGCTTGAGGGTTTGAGTCTTTCTTCCTCTCCCGTTCTATTAGACTTCTCCATAAAAGCTTGTTAATGGCAGGCAGGATGCCTAAGCGCTACCTCCCCCCAACAATATATTGGAGATTTAAATTGTTCGAGTTACTAGACGATATGCAAAATTTTTTGAAAAAAGGGCGATCGTCTGTGATAAAATGCTTGACAAGATGACAAAAATGTGGTAAACAGACAAGAACGGGAGCGGTTCAGAGAGATGAATATTTTTCAACTGGCTGTAAATCGCAATGAGATATAGCGATCGCCAAGACGATTAAAACGTTTTTAATTCCTGAAACATGAGCTGAAAATGGCAATTTCGGTCTTCCTTATTCCTTCGGCTATAAAAAAGATATTCCTCAAAAACTCGATGTAAAGTGAAGGGTTCTGAGGAATAGAATAGAAAAATGCTAACATTCACAAAACATTTACCAGCAAATCCCGATGCTGTTGTCAGCTTTACTTTACCAATGACAGCGGACGATCGCACTCGCAGCCGCCACCGATTCGAGACAGAAACGGGGGAAAGGCTGCACCTGAGTTTGCCCAGAGGTACAGTATTGCGCGATCGAGATTTATTGCAGTCGGAAGACGGTAGCTGTTTGGTACTGGTAAGTGCAAAACCCGAACTCGTGCTGACAGCGCGGGCCTCAAGCCCGCTGCTACTGATGCGGGCGGCTTATCATTTAGGAAACCGCCACGTAGCTTTAGAAGTTGCCGATAATTATTTAAGGCTTTCTCCCGACTCTGTGTTGCAGGGAATGCTAGAAAAAATGGGTTTGGAAGTAACAGAGGAAATTGTGCCGTTTCAGCCGGAAATGGGCGCTTACGGGCACAGCCATTAGATTTTAGATTTTAGATTTTAGATTTTAGATTTACTCCCACCGATAAATCCGAGGGCTTATGACTAAATTGCTTTCGGCTATTGAAGAAGCAAGAAGTCAACAGTCAACAGTCATTCGATTTTAGATTTTAGATTTTAGATTTTAGATTTTAGATTTTGGATTGACTTGCGCGAGATAAATTCGGGGGCTTGAGGATTTTCGATTTTCGATTTTCGATTGATTCCCCGGATAAATCACGTGGCGGGTACCATCAACAAATTCTTGGTCAACAGTCAACAGTGAACAATCAACTTTTATCTTTGTTGCAGTTAGCTTTTGCACCTGTGGGAGCTTATAGTTATTCTGAGGGAATCGAAAGTCTGGTAGAAACCGGTACGATCGACAGCGAGATTACTTTGAGGAATTGGTTAGAAAATTCGCTGCAATTCGGGGCTGTGCGAGTAGAAGCCGCTGTGGTGGTAAGGGCTTTGAGGGCGGCACAGATGGGGGATTTGACGGCTTTGAATTACTGGAATGCTTGGGCGACGGCTGCTAAGGAAACAGAAGAGTTGCGCTTGCAAAGTTGGCAAATGGGGCGGACTTTGGTGAGGTTGCTGCTGGATTTGCGTGAAGCGAAGCTATCCCGCAGGGAATCGCCCGTTGCTTCTGGGTTAACAACAAGTGTAAAAGATTTGGTGGAATTTGGCGGCAATCCGTGCAATTTTGCGATCGGCTTTGGCATTGCCGCCGCCAACTGGCAGATTGAAGAGGAAGCGGCCGTGTTAGGATATTTGTACAGTTGGGCTGCCAATTTGGCGAGTGCGGGCGTGAAACTGATTCCCCTCGGTCAAACAGCCGGTCAACAGTTGCTGTTAGATTTGCAGTCTCAAATTAGCTGTACGGCGCAAGAAGTTTTAAAATTAGAAGATGATGAGCTTGGGAGTTGCAGTTGGGGATTAGGACTGGCTAGCATGGCGCACGAAACTCAGTACACTCGGTTGTTTCGCAGTTGAAAATCCTTCAATCCCAAATCCCTCAATCCCAAATCCCAAATCAGAAAATCAGAAAATCTAAAATCTAAAATCTAAAATCTAAAATCGCTATGGGTGCTTTTCGTGTAGGAATTGCTGGGCCAGTTGGTTCGGGGAAAACAGCTTTACTGGATGCTTTGTGCAAAGCGCTGCGACAGCAATACCAGATTGCGGTTGTTACTAATGATATCTATACTCAGGAAGATGCCCAGTTTTTGGTTCGGAGTCAAGCTTTGGAGAGCGATCGAATTTTGGGCGTAGAAACAGGAGGCTGTCCCCACACAGCCATCCGCGAAGATGCTTCGATAAACTTAGTAGCTATAGAAGAGTTAGAACACAAATTCACTGATTTAGATTTAGTATTTGTCGAAAGCGGCGGCGATAACTTGGCGGCAACTTTTAGCCCGGAGTTAGTAGATTTAACAATTTACGTAATCGATGTCGCAGCAGGCGATAAAATTCCGCGCAAAGGCGGGCCAGGAATTACTAAATCTGATATGTTGGTAATTAATAAAACAGACCTCGCACCTTATGTAGGAGCAGATTTAGGCGTGATGGAACGGGACGCGAAAAAAATGCGGGGGGAGAAACCTTTTGTTTTTACTAACTTGAAGACAAAGGAAGGATTAGAATCGGTAGTTAATTTTGTTAAATTGAATATGGCATAGATTGAGAAAATATAGTATAATGTAAATAAAGTGACACGGCTCGCAATTCCCCGTGAAAACGTCTCCAGACAAATATAGTCTGCTTGAGTCGCGGGAGTGTCAAAAAAATCTCGTTCTAGTTTTGCCGTTTAATGACTACCAAGTAAGTTATGCTGAGTTGTTATGATGCAGCCGAATACTTTTTGGCTCAGGCAAGTGAAGATGCTGGCGATCTGATATCTAATCTCAAGCTTCAGAAATTGGTTTACTATGCTCAAGGCTTTCATTTAGCTTTGTACGATGAACCGCTATTTCTTGAAGCCATAGAAGCATGGACTCACGGGCCCGTTGTTCCTGATTTGTACCGTCACTATAAAAAGTATGGTACTGGTGCAATTCCACGTCCTGAATATATAGACTTTTCGATTTACGAAGAAAAAACTAAGAGCCTGCTTGATGAAGTTTACTCTGTGTTTGGGCAGTTTGCTGCATGGAAGTTAAGGAACATGACACACGAAGAATATCCCTGGAAACTTGCTGCTCAAAATAGCGGAAAAATTACTCATCAATCCCTGAAAAAATACTTCAAGACTCAACTCAATTGTGAAGAAGCATCTTAAGGCAAATCAACGCCAAGAAAAAGGGAAAAGGATTTCACCTAGAGAAATTGTTGATTTACCGCCAGAGCAGGAGTCACCTCTATTTTCTTTGCGATACATGAATAAAGATTACTCTCTTTCTCAATGCACAAAAGATGAAAAGGCTGCTTTTGCAGATACGCTCTACAAATTAAATCAGCTTACCTGGAGTGAGATTAATGCTTGTCCCCGTCACGGATTGGGCTACGAGAAGATAGCCCGAAGTTCCATTAGAGCACCTATTCCCAGCCATCTTAAGGATGATGTAAATTTTATTGCTTTTCGGTTTTGCGGGAAGGCTCCAATGGTTGGTTATCGGGATGGGGCTGTGTTTTATGTTATTTGGTTGGACAGGGGTTTTACGCTTTACCCTCATTAAAAAGAACTCGTTAAATTAGTGGCGGTGTCCAATTTTCGCTACCTCACCACCAATTCCCTGACCAAATTTGCCAAACGTTCTGTACTGTCTGTCACCGCTAATTTAGAAGCAGCTTGAGACATTTTTTCCAAATATTCGGAATCTCTTAACAAATACAACACTTTGCTTTGCAAGACATCTGCTGTCAGTTCGCTTTGACGGAATACCACAGCGGCGCCGACTTTAGCAAATACATCCGCATTAAATCTTTGGTGGTCGTCAGCCGCGTGAGGAAAAGGAATTAAAATAGAAGGTACGCCCGTCACTGCTAATTCTGTCAGAGCACTGGCACCCGATCGACTAATTGCTAAATTTGCTCGCTGCAACAAGCTCGCCACATTGTCGTAAAATGGCATTGACAAATATTGCTCGTGTTTCAAACTCTCGGCATCCGGGTCATTATTTCCGGTGAGGTGAACCACCCAAGCGCCGGCATCAAACCAAGCCGGAGCACACTCGCGCACTAACTTATTGACTGCGACAGCACCTTGAGAGCCACCCATGACTAAAATAACAGGTACGCTGTCAGGAATTGGCAAATTTAGAGGTTGGCGGGCGAGGAATTGCGATCGCACCGGCGTACCAGCCACCACCGTTTTGGCGCGGGGTAAATGCTGGGCTGCTGCTTCAAATCCGATCGCCACAGCAGTGCACAAAGGACTAAACCAGCGCGTCACCTTCCCCGGAATGGCATTAGATTCGTGGAGAATCACCGGCAAACCCAAAGAGCGAGCCGCTAGAATTGCTGGTGCTGCGATGTAACCGCCGGTAGTAAAGACTCCCTGAAAATTTCCCGCTTTGAGCAACTTCCGCACATGAAGGATCGAGCCGACGAGTCCGCCCAAAATTCGCACAGTACCTAGTCCAAATCGCTGCTGAAAGCCTTCAACGGCGATCGTGTGGAGGGGGTAAAGGGATGAAACTAATTCGGTTTCCATGCGATCTGGGACTCCTAGCCATTCGATCTGACAGTCGTTCAACTGACTAGCGGTGGCGATCGCAGGAAATAAATGTCCACCAGTGCCGCTAGCTGCAACCAACAACCGGAGGGGGGCTTTTGTCAAGGTTTTTGTTTTTTTTACAAGTACAAGTTCCACAGGTCAATCAATTTTATATTTGAGGTTTTAGATTATTATGCTTATTATTCCGGCAGTTTCAGCCAATTTTCAATCAGCAATCTAAAATTAGATTGTGCCATGTCCGTCCTTCCGTTGTCAGTTTTCGTTGCAGGCGAACAGTTGCCCGCGCCACGACTCCTGACAAATAACCAAATTATCACCTAATGCGTAATTTTTTGAATTTAGTGCCAAGTGCATCTCAGTATTTTTCCAGCCGTCGGGACGAAAAAGCCGATCCGCTTCGAGGGCTGCGCCAACGGGCGATCGTTTTTGGCTTTAACGGCGGGCAGTCGATCGCTCAAATATTGTTATGTTTAACAGTGGTAAGTGCTGGCGTGCTGCATCAAGGTGCGGCAAGAGCGATCGGTGCGATCGGGGCGACTCCCCAAACGATCGCCCAAACAGGAGCAAATGCGCCAGCCCCACTCACAAAGGTGCTAACAGAAATTGACGCCGCCGCCAACCGACGCGATGTCAAAGCAGTGATGGCATTTTACAGCCAGAATTTCACTCATTCTGACGGCTTAAACAGTCGCAGCATGGAAAAAGCCCTCACCCAACTCTGGGATCGATATCCGAGTTTAAATTATCGCACCGAGATCAAATCTTGGAAAACCGAAGGTAGCGCGATTCTCGCAGAAACCATAACTACAATTGCCGGCACTCAAAAAAAGGATGGCAGAGAATTAAGTCTCAAAGCTACCATCCGTTCCCAGCAGCGCTTTGAAGGCGAAAAAATAGTTAGTCAAGAGATTTTAGCCGAACAAACTCAGCTTACTTCTGGCCAAAATCCTCCCACAATTCAAGTGAATTTGCCGGAGCAAGTTAAGGTGGGCGAAGAGTACCATTTTGATGCCATTGTTCGAGAGCCGATCGGCGATGATATTTTAATAGGGACTGTTTTGGAGGAACCAATTACCGAAAAAACCTTTTTTAATCCCTCAGAAGTCGAGCTAGAGTTGCTAAATGCCGGGGGAATTTTTAAAGTAGGTAAAGCTCCGGCTACGCCAGAAAATCGGTGGGTTTCAGCAGTTTTGATGCGACAAGGTGGAATTGCAACGGTTAGTGTGCGATTGCGGGTTGTCAAGTAATAAAATAGGTGTTATGGGTTATACCATTTTAGATTTTAGATTTTAGATTTTAGATTTTAGATTTAGATGGGGAATAACTTATGAATTAAATGTTTGGAGCGCTGGTCTACAGTTGCATTTTTATGGGATGGTATTATTTGGGTAATTTTAGTAGTGGCGGGTTCAAGAAAATCTTGAAGAGAAATGACTGAAGTCCCTAAACTCGTCACTACAAGAATTATGTTGAATTGACAGTATGAAATATCCAAAGCCTTATCTCATTAGTCATTCCCAATTCCCAAATCTAAAATCTAAAATCTAAAATCTAAAATCGTATGATTTCTATCCAAAACCAAATTGTTTTCATTACAGGTGCGAGTAGCGGTATTGGAGCAGCCTGTGCCAAGATATTCGCCAAAGGTGGAGCCAAACTAATTTTAGCAGCCCGCCGCCTTGAAAAGCTCGATCGACTGGCAAACGAACTTGTAGAAACAAAATCCATCGCATCGGCAAACGAGATTTATTTACTAGAATTGGACGTGCGCGATCGCCCGCAAGTCGAATCGGCGATAACTGCGCTTCCCGATGCCTGGAAAAACATCGATATTCTGATTAACAATGCGGGATTGAGCCGTGGTTTAGACAAACTGCACGAAGGCAACTTTCAAGATTGGGAAGAAATGATTGATACCAATGTTAAAGGCTTGCTTTACATGACTCGTGCGATCGTGCCGGGAATGGTAAGCCGAAACCGCGGCCACGTAGTGAATATCGGCTCAATAGCAGGCCGCCAAGCTTATCCGAAAGGTAATGTTTATTGCGCTTCCAAAGCAGCAGTGAGAGCTATTTCTGAAGGGTTGAAACAAGACCTTTTGGGAACAGCAGTGCGGGTGACAGAAATAGAGCCTGGTTTGGTGGAAACAGAATTTAGCAATGTCCGGTTTCACGGCGATGCAGAAAAAGCAAAAAATGTCTATCAAGGATTGACACCGCTGACTGCGGACGATGTAGCCGATGTCGTGTATTTTTGCGCGACGCGATCGCCCCACGTCAATATTAGCGAAATCTTGCTAGTTCCGACAGACCAAGCTAGTGCAACTCTGGTTCACCGAAAAGAGTTTTGAGTTTTTAGTGGTAAGTGTCCGGATTGCGCTCGAATTCTCAGGAAGCTTAATTGGTAGATGCACCCTGATTAATTAACTCCCGACCAATTTTGGCCGGGTTTTTTTTGTCGATCGCCCCCCCTCGCCACAAATTCTCCAAAATTCTGCCAAAGTGTCCTGAAAAGGTGCACATCGGGCGGGAGACTAAATTAGTAGATGCACCCTGATTAAATAACTCCCGACCAATTTTGGTTTGGGGTTTTTTTTTGCGGTATCGAGGGTGATGCTGAATAAAGTTTGAGGTTGTCCGGATGGCGCTCGAATTCTCAGGAAGCTTAATTGGTAGATGCACCCTGATTAATTAACTCCCCGCCAATTTTGGTTTGGGGTTTTTTTTTGCGATATCGACGGTGATGCTGAATAAAGTTTGAGGTTGTCCGGATTGCGCTGGAATTCTCAGGAAGCTTAATTGGTAGATGCACCCTGATTAATTAACTCCCCGCCAATTCTGGTTTGGGGTTTTTTTTTGCCGATCGCACCCCAAACCACGAATTTCCCAAAATTTTCCCAAACTGTCCCGAACAGGTGCACCTCGAACCGGAGACTAAATTAGTAGATGCACCCTGATTAATTAACTCCCGACCA
>NZ_JAUBUY010000009.1:0-104891 GCF_036705565.1 Microcoleus sp. AT8-B5 | reverse complement strand
ACCTCGAACCGGAGACTAAATTAGTAGATGCACCCTGATTAATTAACTCCCGACCAATTTTGGCCGGGTTTTTTTTGGCGATCGCACCCCAAACCACGAATTTCCCCAAATTTTCCCAAAATGTCCCGAACAGGTGCACCTCGAACCGGAGACTAAATTAGTAGATGCACCCTGATTAATTAACTCCCGACCAATTTTGGCCGGGTTTTTTTTTCGTATTGCAGTCAAAACCACAAAATTTCAATAAATCAATAATTATCCGCGTTAATCTGCGTACATCGGCGGTTAAAAATCAAATTGATCCCGAACATCGTCCTAGCCACTGGAAAGTAAATAAAGATGCACCCTGATTAATAAACCCCAGCCAATTTTGGCCGGGGTTTTTTTTGCTCGAAAGCTGGATTAGTCGATCGACCTACAACACATCAAAAGACTGCACCTCAAGCACCGGGCCGATCATAGCAAAAGTCATCACATCCTTGCGGACTTCACCTTTGACACTGACTTTCAAATCAGCTTTTTTCAACTCAGAAGGAGCATTCTTAAGTTCGTAAGTTTCCCCATCTTCGCCAACCAAAGCCCAAGTGCCCGGGCCTAATCCTTTGCGTTCAATTTTGCCTTTGACAGTAATACTCATGCCGATCGCACCTCTGTTTTAATTGCTAAACGCGCCAGTCCGAAACACAGAAAAGCATTGACAATCAAGAATGTTTGTGATAATAAACCTGTGCCCAATCCCCAGACTGCGGGAGACACAAAAGCATTCACCGCTAAACTGCTAGCAAAGCCGATCGAAATTGCGATCGCGATCCACTTCCACTGTTGATGTCCCAACAGCAAAGCAATCAAAAACCCAGGAATCAAAACGCTAGCAAAAAAGGGATTCAGCATACTGCTGCCATTAATTGCGCCGCCGAGTTCGGGAATAGAACTGCCCATCACCCGCAGCGGCCACTGCGGCAAGTCAAATACAAACAGATTTCGCAGCCCAAAGAACCCAGAACTGCCAGCAATCAAGCCGCCGGAAAAGCCCCAAGTCCACTGGAACGGAAAATAATTCCGCATAAAAAAAGCCAGCAGGTAAGAACCGAGCACCATTGCAATTTTAGGCAACAGGGCGACTGCACCGCCGTCAATCCAAAAGCGGGGGTTGAGATAGCCGTTATCGCGCAGCCAGCGGAAGAAATCGCGGAAGTTGATTTGTCCGCGCTGGGCTAGCTGAACTGCTGCGGCTGCGTCTAGGTGTCCTGAACCAAAATGGTTTAACGGATCTTCAGTGACACTTCGCGAGGATTGCAAGAGTACGCTGCGAATTTCGTCTGGTTCTGTGATGCCGGAAGCCTTGACAAGGGCTGCAACGGCTGCAACGTGGGGAGAAGCCATGCTAGTGCCTTGGTAGCCTTCAAAGACTTCGGCGCCGGTTTCCGGGTCGATCGTACTTTGCAGGATCTTGCCCATTTCAGAACCGCCGGGGGCTGCAATGTCAACCCCTGCGCCGAAATTGGAGTAAGAGGCTTTTTCGTCGTCGGGGCCGAGGGCGGAAACGCCGATGACGTGGGGATAGCGGGCGGGATAGGAAGCGGAACTGTCGCCGGAGTTGCCGGCGGCTGCGATGATGACAACGCCTTTAGAGTGGGCGTAGTCGATCGCCTCGGACATTAACTGACTTTCACCGCCGCCACCGAGACTCATGTTGATGACATCTGCGCCGTTGTCAGCAGCAAATTTAATTGCTTCGGCGATGTCGGAAACCGTGCCGCCACCGCTGCCGCTTAACACTTTTAGCGGCATTAAAGCTGCTTCGTAGGCGATGCCCGCAACGCCGTAATTGTTGTTAGTTGATTGGGCGACAGTACCAGCGACGTGAGTACCGTGGCCGTTGTCATCGTAGGCTTCGGCGCGATCGTTTACAAAGTCGTAGCCCGGTACAAATTTGGTTTCTTTTAAGTCAGCGACTGGAGTAATACCCGTGTCAATTATCGCTACTGTTGTGCCGCTGCCTTTGGTTTCGTTCCAGGCAGATTCTACATTGATACTGCGGAGATTCCACTGCTTGGTATACATGGGGTCGTTGGGAATCTCGAAAGCGCTGTAGACGTAGTTCGGTTCAATGTATTCGGTATCTTTAGCCAAATTTGATTTTCTCAGGGCGTTTAGCAAAGTGCGATCGCCCTTAACTACATATACATTGTCTGCCGCTGAGAATTCGCTGTTGAGTTGCGGTGCGACTTGGTACTGTTGGGCGATCGCATTTACTTCTTTCGCAATCTCAGCAGCACCCAAATCTTCGCGGAAATCCAGCACAATCGAGTCGTAAGTGCCTTGAGTAGCAAGTCCTGGGAAATTAGAAATCGCCCAGCCGAGCCCGATTAAAAATAAGCACAGAAGGAAAAACTTTTTCATTGCCGATCGTCCGTTTAGGGAAGGCGTGTTCACCACAATAACCCAATTTTCACTGCCCGCGCCAGTTTTCCTTGCTGTGGCTTGTGGATATCTCGCACGCGGGCGTTTGGTATTTTTCGGCTGTGGCTGTTGCTCGATCAAAAATTGCTCTAATTTCTAGTTTAAATTGCAGAGCAAGTTTTAGGAGTTCAATTAATTGTATCATTAGAGAAGATGAGAAACAGAACAAGCGAGTATTTTCAACAAGGGTATTGCATGGAAAGAGGTTTAATGTGGCTGCCCCTGCTGGCAATCTTTATCGGGCTGGCTTGGGCAGGGTGGAACGAGTATCAAAAGCTGGAAGCGTATCGCGTCTGGGCAGAACAATTCGCTAAAGCCAAGTACGATATTTATGCTGTACTCGGTCAGCAAGAAGACTGTTTAACTTGGGGAAAACCTACTCGCAGCGGGCCTGTAAATTTGCAAACTTTTTCTTTAAAAGACGTGCAGTCGCTGCGGTTGTTAGTCAACTCTCAGGCAGTTGATTTAGAGTCGCCGCCGAATTCGGGAAGTCCAATCGCCCTCGAATTTTTGTTGAAAGATGCTGCTGCGGTGCAGGTTCCTTTTACAGAAATTCCTCTAGCGACTAAATGGGGAAAACACTTACAGCAAGAATTGCAGCGCTTTAGGTAAAAACACTCTCCGGCGGGGCAGTGTATGGGGAGCATCTCAATGAAAGCAACCAAGCCCAAAATTGGAGTTTGGAGGCAGGAGTTTGGAGGCAGGAGGCAGAAGAAAACAGGAAGAAGGAAGGAGCCAGAAGAAGTATTTTTCCAAATATAAGATGCTCCCAGCGTATTAGATATGAACTCGGCTACTTGAAGTTACAAAAGTCTGTAAAACTGGTAGTAGAAATAGAAGTTACGCACCAAATCCTTTGAACTGCCATCTATAGGGGTAAAGTACGCACTGATCGCCCGGAGGACATGAGTTATTACAGTAAGTAGTAGGAGTAGTGTTCCCGTGCTTAGCCCGCTCGTGTTCCGTGCGTACCTTACAGTTCAAGTTATTGACCCCCTCGCATCCAGGATACCCGCCACGTGATTCATCCGTCCAGAAATAAAAAACCTGTATCCGATGAAAATTGGCGAACGTATTTATCTGTGGGGTCAATGCTTTAATCTAAAATCTAAAATCTAAAATCTAAAATCGATTGACCCGCGCGTCCTAAAACAGCTAAATTGCCAGCCCCCCAATCTGCGGAATGCAAACACAAGAATTTTTACAGCGCTATCAACAGGGAGAGCGCAACTTTGGTCACATTGACCTTAGCGGCGCTAGTTTAAGCGGTGTTAACCTGCGAGAAATAGACCTCACTGGTGCTAACTTGACCGGTGCTAATTTGAGCTGGTCTTTTTTGAGCAATGCCAAGTTGATAGGGGCTTGTTTGCGGCGCGCGGATCTCCGCAGTGTGGGGCTGGCTGGGGCGAATCTGAGCGGGGCAAATTTGAGCGGGGCAAATCTTGCTAAAGCGGATTTGCGCCTTGCTTGTTTGGAAGCCGCAGAACTCAATTGGGCCGCGTTCCCCGAAGCGGATTTGGGCGGTGCTAATCTTCAAGGAGTTAAATCTGACCAAATTAATTTGGCTGGGGCTAAACTCGACGGCGCGAAGTTGATGGAGGCGGAATTGATGGAGGCGAATCTCAACCGCGCCAGTCTTGTTGGTGCTAATTTAACGGGTGCTAATTTGCGGGAAGCGCATTTGGTGGAAGCGAATTTGCGATCGGCAATTTTGAGCGGTGTAAATTTGATTGAAGCTGACTTGAATGGCGCTCAAATGCGATCGGCAAATCTGACGGGCGCTGACTTGCACCGAGCTGTGCTGGCGGGGGCGGATTTGACTGAGGCGGTGCTGGATAACGCTGATTTGAGTCGAGCTAATCTGGCGGGTTCTTATTTATTGAAAGCGAGTTTTAAGAAGGCGCTTTTGCTGCGAGCTAACCTGCAAGGAGTGTATTTACTGCGAGCTGATTTGAGCGAAGCTAATTTGCGAAGTGCTGATTTGCGGAAAGCTGATTTGAGTGGCGCTTATTTGATGGATGCGATGTTGAGTGAGGCGGATTTAAGAGAAGCTTGTTTGATTGAGTGCCGTTTGATTCGGACGAATTTGGAGGGGGCGCAGCTTACGGGTTGCTGCATTCAAAATTGGCAAGTTCAAGATGTCGATCTGTCGAGAGTTGACTGCAGCTATGTTTTTACTGAGTTTGATTATACTGCCAAAGTTGCGGCCAATCGCTTTCCGGTCGATCGCGATTTTGAGTCGGGGGAATTGGGGCGGCAGCATCAAGAGGACAGTTCTATTGTCAAGGTGTGTTTTGATGAATCTCCTAATTGGGAGGCTTTGGTTTTTACGCTGCGTCGGGTGGAGTTGGAAAGCCACGAACTCAAATTCAACGTTCAATTTTTTGATTCTGCGGGAGAACAAAGTTTACTGCGGCTGAGCGCGAACCGTTTGGTAAACGGCAAGATTTTGGGCGATCGCATTTTGGAGCTTTATCCAGATATGTTGGAAAAGGTTTTAGCCAAAGGTGCTGAAATTTTGAGTTTGCTCGACTTGGCTGTTCCTAGTAACAATGCGGAGGCGAGTCACAAGGAGGCTTTGCTCAGAAGACAGGAAATCTACCAGCGAATGGTGCGCCAAATTTCGTTTATTTTGATGTCTCAGACGCCGGATAAATTCTCCGAAAGCGTGCAGCGGCTGTTGGATTATTTGAAGCAGCAAGGTATCCCGACAGAGCAGATTCAAAAGAAAGTCATCAGTCAGGCGATCGTGCAGCGCGCCAAGCAAGACCCAGTTTTTCGCGAACAGTTGCTCGCGTGGGAGAAAACGGCGTCCGATCGCGTTCGCGGTTCGATGATGGGGGAAGCGGTGCGGTTTGCGATCGCTCTTTTGCTCAATTATTAACAGTTAATTGTGAACACTTAAAGCCGGAGAGCGACTAATACCCGCACTTGCTCGTCGGTGTCGGAAACTGCCAGCGATCGTGCATTACTGCCAAGCAATACCAAGTTTTTCGGGAACATTTGCTCAGGTGGGAGAAAACGGCTTCGGAGTGCGATCGCTCTTCGGTAATGGGGGAAGCCGTGCGGTTTGGGATGCCCTTTTGTGGGCATGAATACACACAAAATCTTACCCCCATTAAAAATCCTCCAACCGGATCTCGATTTAACTGTCCGGTTGATTAGAATATAGTTCAGTTTCCTCCTTCAAAAGATTACACAACTCATTCAAATCTTTCTTACTGTGTTCAATCAGTTTTTCACCTCGCTCCTCAAGGTGATCGATATTACTGGGACTTGCGTTGTCCATTTGGTCTTGACCATTATCGCTACTCAATTGAAGTTGAAAACGATAGTAGTTTCGGTTATTATCTTTGTCTCCTTTACTCACCATTAGCTGCTGAAGCTGAAACGCAACAGATTCGCTTTGACCATCTAAAACAACGTTAAGTAAGGGAAGCGCCCATTTGATTTGTCCCCAATTTTTGGCGTCTCTATACTTATACCTCCTGGTGACTGAGCCAGTACCCAAAGAAACAACAAGGGTATCCTTACGGTGTAGTTCTTCATCAGTCTTTTTCTTGTAAGAAATCATTGCCTCCATCATTGCAATTGAAGCAGGATTATTTGCAAAAACTCCACCGTCTACCAAAGCGTAATGTCCCTCATCGGTAGTATGTGCCGTTTCGAGTTCGTAGGGTGGAAAGAATGTCGGTGCAGCAGAAGTTGCCATGGCTGCCTCCCACATTTTGAATCCACTACATAGTTTGCGGCTATGAATACTGTCGCATTCCTCTGCGTCCGGATTGCTTGTAAAAAAAACTGGTGCTCTCAGTTCGATATCATAGCTGGGGATGAAAATTTCTCGTAAGGCATCTTCAACCTTAGCTTCACCTAGAATATCCTTTAAAACTTGTTGCTTACCTTTTGGGTTGTGCTTGGGTTGTAGCAACTCGTCAAAAGACATTGGAATATTCTGATTAAAAACCTTTTGTCCATACTTGCGATAGAAATTTACAAGTTCGGCAGCGGTATACTCTGGCTCACGATTGATGCTAGAGTCTGAGTTCTTTCTAGTTAAACCCAGTGCTAAAATTCCTCCTGTTGAAGTGCCTGCAATAAAATCAAACATTGTTGCTATGCGTTTTCCTGTGCGCTCTTCAATGTAGTTGAGAACGATCGCAGGAATAATACCTCGGATACCGCCACCATCAATTGAGAGAATTCTTCTCTTGAATTTAGTAGCCATCACATTTACTCCTTTAGATATTGCTTAAGTTGTCAAGATAAATGAAACAAACTCAGGATCGCGAATTAAATAACTTACAATTTTAATTGTTATTGTGGGATGGGCGTCCCGCCCGTCCAAAAAGAATGGGCGTCCCGCCCATCCCACTTTCAAGAGTGGAAGTTATTTAATTCTCATTCCTCATACAGGATCAAAATACCAATAACCAACGTCATCTTATAGTTTGCGGTTGCCTCGAAATAAGAAAATCGAGTCAATAGTTAACACTCAAACATTGAGTTTTTGGCTTCCGACTAAACAGTCAACAGTCAACAATTCCGGAGGAGTGCAACCGGAATTGATATGAATCCAACCCGTTATTAGTGCGGTAACTTGCTGAGGGCGTGCCAAGTTCTATAGCCGACAATTCCATCTTGCGGTAAAGCCTTGCTCAGTTGCAATTGTCGCACGGCTACATCGGTCATCGGCCCGAAGAATCCGTCAATAAATCCGAAATAGTATCCATTGATTTTCAAGACATTCTGAACTATTTTAACAGCATTACCAGAACTGCCCTTCATGACGACCGGCATATTCACAGGTGCACCAGAGTATAGTGCTTCCCAAGTGATAGGGCCGACAATCCCATCTTCTTTTAAAAAGACGCGGTGTTGATAGCCTTTGACGGCGTTTTGAACTTGGACACCGAAGATACCGTCAATCGGGCCAAAATAATAACCCCAATGATATAGAAGCTGTTGTAGTTCCTTGACAGCTTGACCTGTTGAACCCATTTGTAAAGTGGGTTTGTTTACTCCCGTGGTTTCAGCAAATGCCAGAGTTGATTGAGCAGTATTATCGGCGACGAGAGCCATAGTTTCATTGTTCAAGCTTCTTTCTTCGGTGTACATAATGTGCTTCCTCTCAACAGTTAAGTTTTGGTGTTTGATATTTCAGGTATAACTGGTGGGATTTGTGGATGCACAGTCACTTTTTCGAGTGTCACTCATTTGAGTGTCACTCGTTTGAGTTAGTCCCAGTGTTAACTGTTAATATCTCTTCCGGCTGCGGCGGAATGATATACTGAAACAATGTTAAGAGTGCAACGAAGACAAGTTATGCACTAAACGCCTAAAGTTGGAGCCTCCTCAAACTCCAGAAAGAAGAGCAGGCATGATGAATTTTCCGAGGTGTCTAAAGGATTGTTTCTACTTACCAGTCTTGGCTGCGTAGCCGGCGACCCGCTAAGGCCCGCACTTGCTCTTCTGCGTCGGAAACTGCAAGCGATCGCAACAAGGGCACAACTCCCGGATTTTCGGGATAATGTTCGATAATAGCTTCGAGTGCTGTAAATCTGGGATTGTAAGGAAAAGAACCGTTTTGATTGTCAGGATCGCTCAAAGTTCGATCGCGCAAAAACTCAAACATTCCCGGCTCATCTTTCCATCCCCGCATTAACTCTACCAGGGCGATCGCCCGCACCTGCGAATCTTGATCTTTTTGAGCTCTAATTTTCAGCCACTCGAAAGTTTGAGACTGATTTGTCCACCCGCGCGCTAACTTTTGCAAAGCGATTTGCCTGACAGCGGGACTCTCATCGCCCTCTGCTTTAGCCTCCAGCAGCATCCAAGTTTCAGGATTGTCTGGCCAGTTGTAAGCGAGTTCAAGCACCGCCGCTTCCCGCACTAGCGCTTCCCCAGAATCGAGCTGAATTTTCAGCCAAGACAAGGTTTCCGGGGCGTCGGGCCACCCCCGCACGATCGATCGCACCAGCACGCTCAGCAGGTGAGAATCATGCTCATACTCGACCCGGCTTTTGAGGAAAGGCAGCGTCTCGCCCCGATGAGACCAGCGTTTTGCGATCTCTGCCACCGCAGTTTCTCGGACGTTCAGGTGTCTGTCAGACGCGGCGAGATTTTGCAACCAGCCAAAGATTTCGAGACTGCCTGATGCCAGTGCGGCGACAGCCTCCACTACTACTTGCCGCACAGTCCAGTAATCCTCGGAATCAGCTATTTTTTGCAGCAGGGGCAGGGTTTCTGGGTGATCGGGCCAACCTGCGGCTATCTGTTGTAGGGCTATTTCTCGCAGGTCGGCGTCGCGATCGCCCAATGCTATATTTTTCAAAAAAGTCAGAGTTTCGGGGTTCCCTGGCCAGCCAGAGGCTATTGCTTGCACTGCTGAGCGCCGGACGCTGGAACTCGCGTCGGACTCGGCTTTAGTCTTCAGCAGCGGGTAAATGTCTGGTTCGTCGGGCCAGTGCGAGGCCAATTCTTCTAAGGCTGCTGTCCGCACTTCTCTGCTGCTGTCGGATTCGGCTAGGGTTTTCAGCAGCAGGCAAAGGTCGGCTGCGGCGGGCCAGCCCGCTGCCAACTCCCGCACCGCTACGGTTCGCAGGATAGAACTTCCTGTCTGGGCAAGGTTTTTGAGCAGGGAGGCCGTGCCTAAAAGGCTGTGCCAACCTCTGGCTATTTCTTGCCACGCACAGACTCGCACTCCCAAATTTTCGTCGGATTCGGCGGCGGTTCTCAGCAGCAGCAAGGTATCTGTGCGATCGGGCCAATTAGAGGCCAACTGTTCGAGTGCTGCGGTGCGGACTGCGGGACTTTGATCTGACATAGCCAGGGCACTCAGCAGCGGCAAGGTATCGCTCGTGTCGGGCCAACCACAAGCCATTTCTCGCGCACAGGTCGATCGCACTGCCCAGCTTGGATCTGATTTGGCGAGGTTTTTGAGCATCAGGTAAATTTCTGGCTGATCTGGCCAACCACGGGCTATTGCTTCGACTGCTGTGGATCGGACTTCGCCACAGTCGGTGGAGTGAGCGAGTATTTTCAGCCAGGGCAGGGTTTGCGGGTCGTTTTTCCAAGTTTGGGCGATCGCGGCGATCGATCGATTGCGAATTTGATAAGTTTCCTGCAATTCTTGAGCGCTTTGATAAAGAATCAGGAAACCCGTGCCGTATTGCGATAACTTTTTTAAAGCGTTTAACAGTTTTTTTTCGGTTTTTTTATTAATATCATTTTCAACTTTTAACAAGCATTGCGCTGCTAAAAACAAATTAATAAATTTTTCTTGTTGACCGTTCTGATCTGTGAGATATTCTATAATTTGGCTCGCTGTTTCTTTGTCGAGCTTAGCTGCAATTTCTCTGAGGACTTCGTGCAAAGATTCGTCCCGCCAGTGCTGGCCGAAAACTTGTATGTTGAGTTCGCCCCAAGTCAGTTGACCGATTTGGAGTTGGGCATGGATTAACTCTGCTACAATCTGGGGATTATTTTCGGAAACAAGTTTTTTTAACAACATACCGATACCCTGCCCCTTAAGTTTGTTTGCATTGACCATCCTCGCATCAGCTCGGATATTAATTGAGATTTTTTTGAGCGAGCGTGGAGTATGGAGCCAATCGACTCTATTTTATACGAAAAATACTGAGTCGGGAGGGCCCTAATGCAAAATCCGCCAGCACCCACAGAAATGTTAGGTGGTGGCGGATGGCGATCGAACAATTAAGCCGCTGAATCTAACTAACAGCTACTTGGACGCGATCGGCTACAACCCGAACCGCAAAAGTAGGAATCTTTACCGTTTCATCATCCAGACATTGCCCGGTAGTCAGACTAAAGTTTTGTTTGTAAATGGGAGAAGCAACTTTGAGAGTGCCGTTGCGATCGCCCACAATTCCCCGCGACAAAACAAAAGCTTTGCTAAACGGGTCATAATTGCTAAGCGCATAAACTTCATCCCCGTTTCCCACTCGGAAAATCGCCACTTGTTCGCCTTTAACTAAAGCGCAAACTCCAGTATAAGGGGCGATCGCATCCAGAGAACACACATCTACCCAAGTAGTCACAGTATCCGAAACTTGTAATGATTGAACCATTTTCTTTTCCTGTTATTTTACTTCAATCTCGTTCCCAGTCTCCGGCTGGGAACGTAGGTTTCGAGGCTCTGCCTCGCCTCGCGGAAGGAGGCTCTGGCTTACGGTTAGAGGAGGCAGAGCCTCCGGGACTTCATTCCCAGGCTCTGCCTGGGAACGAGATTAATTTACTTCAATCTAGTGTTCTTGTTCCCCCCTTATTAAGGGGGGCTAGGGGGGATCTCCGGGTTTCCTAGGCTCTGCTTGGAAACCCGATTATATGGGTTATTCCGAAACTCCAGCCAGAGCCTTTTCATGTTCGTTAGCCGGCCGCGTTTGTCCCCGTTCCGCAACACGAACAATACTCGGATCGGGCAAATCGGAATTCACAAAATGCTGGAATCGCTGCACCTTTTGTGGGTCTTCAATCGTCGTTTTCCACTCACATTGATAAGTATTCACTAAATGTTCCATCTGCGCTTCTAATTCAGCACAAATGCCCAGAGAATCCTCAATTATTACCTGTTTCAAATATTCAATTCCGCCCTCAAGTTTGTTCAACCAAGTAGCAGTGCGTTCCAATCTGTCGGCGGTGCGGATGTAGAAAACCAAGAATCGATCGATATACTTAATCAGCGTTTCCTTATCGATATCCGTCGCCAGCAAAACCGCGTGCTGTGGCTTAATACCGCCGTTGCCACACACATACAAATTCCAACCATTCTCTGTCGCAATTATCCCAAAGTCCTTGCTTTGAGCTTCCGCGCATTCGCGAGTGCAACCAGAGACAGCAGATTTGAGCTTGTGGGGCGATCGCAAACCACGATACCGCAATTCAACTTCGATCGCCAAACTCGTTGAATCCTGCACCCCAAAGCGGCACCAAGTGCTACCAACACAAGATTTTACAGTACGCAGAGCCTTACCGTAAGCGTGTCCCGACTCAAATCCCGCATCAATCAACCGCCGCCAAATATGCGGCAATTGATCCACACGAGCTCCAAACAAATCAATCCGTTGCCCGCCAGTAATCTTAGTATAAAGCCCAAAATCCCTGGCAACTTCACCCAAAACAATCAACTTATCCGGCGTAATTTCTCCCCCCGGTATTCGTGGCACCACCGAATAAGTACCGTCGCGCTGAATGTTTGCCAAAAAGTAATCGTTCGTATCTTGCAAACCGACGTGAGACTTCTCTAAAATATGGTCATTCCAAGTAGAAGCCAGCATCGAACTAACAGCAGGCTTGCAAATTTCGCAGCCCTTACCTTTGCCGTGTCTTTCAATCAACTCCTCAAAGGTTTTAATCTCTTGAGAACGCACTAAATGGTACAATTCTTGACGAGAATATTCAAAATGTTCGCAGAGATTATTTTTGACTGCAAACCCAGCTTTCTTCATCTCCGCCTTGAAGATATCCGTCACCAAAGGCACGCAGCCGCCGCAGCCCGTCCCCGCTTGAGTGCATTTCTTGACGCTGGCAACATCGGTTAAATTATGCTCGCGAATCGCTGCACAAATCTGCCCTTTGGTAACATTATTGCAAGAACAAATTTGAGCAGAATCCGGCAAACTGTCAACTCCAAAACCCGCCGGTGCTCCCCCTTCTCGCGGTGGCATTAATAAATCTTCGGGATGCGGCGGCAGAGCAATTTCATTTTGCATGAATTGCAGCAAAGTGCCGTAACCCGAAGCATCTCCCACGAGAATTCCGCCTAAAATTCGGCTGCCGTCTTGATTTAAAACTAATTTTTTGTAAATGCCTTGGAATGTGTCAGTGACAACAATTTCTTTAGCATCGCCCGACTTGGGAAAAGGCTCTCCAAAACTAGCGACATCCACTCCCAATAATTTGAGTTTAGTGGACATATCCGCACCTGTAAAAGTGCTTGTGGGACGGGCATCTTGTCCGTCATCCGCTACACGGCTCAAAATATCTGCTGCTACGCTTGCCATTGTATACCCAGGCGCAACTAAGCCGTAGATGCGATTTTGATACAGGGCGCATTCTCCGATCGCATAAATGTCAGGATCGGAGGTTTGGCAGCTATCATTAATCAAAATGCCGCCGCGTTCACCTACTTCTATACCGCAACTTCTGGCAATTTCGTCGCGGGGCCGAATGCCAGCAGAAAACACAATCATATCTGTTGCTAATTCCGAACCGTCAGCAAACAGCATTTTAGTAACTTTGCCATCTTCACTGACAATTTCTGTGGTAGATTTGCTGATATGAACCGAAACCCCCAAATCTTCTATTTTGCTGCGGAGAATTGCCCCGCCAATTTCGTCAACTTGCACGGGCATCAGCCGCGAGGCAAACTCAACAACGTGAGTTTTCAAGCCCATATTTTGCAGAGCATTAGCACATTCTAGACCTAACAAACCGCCGCCAATTACTACACCTGTTTTGCAATTTTTAGCGTAATCGGACATCGCTTCCAGGTCGTCAATTGTCCGGTAAACAAAAGTTCCTGTAGCGTCTTTGCCTTGAATTGATGGCACAAATGGAGAGGAACCGGTCGCGAGAACAATTTTGTCGTAGGGAACTTCTAAACCGTTGGCTGAAGAGACTGTTTTTTGTTCCCGATTAATGGCGACTGCTTTGTCGCCAATGTGAATCTGGATGCCGTTTTGTTGATAAAATCCCGGTGCAACTAAAGATAAATCTCCCGCTGTTTTGCCAGAGAAAAATCCGCTGAGGTTTACGCGATCGTAAGCAACGCGCGGTTCTTCACAAAAAGTAATTAAATTCCAGTGTTTGGCAGCATCCGAGCTCACCATTAACTCCAGGAACTTGTGACCTACCATGCCATTGCCGATTACAATGAGGTTTTTTTTGGCTGTCATGAGAATCTATTTTATCCCGTTTATCAGTCGTTGGGTTAATTAATATAAGAATTTATTATAAACTTTTGTACTTATAGATACAAAAAATGGAGATTTATGCAATTGTCGAATACTTCCGATTGCATTTTTGCATGATATGTGCGATCGACCGATTTTAGATTTTAGATTTTAGATTTTAGATTTACTCCACAGTTAAGTGGGGTGCGTTAGTCGATTTTAGATTTTAGATTTTAGATTTACTCCACAGTTAAGTAGGGTGCGTCAAGTAAGTCTTTTTGACAAAACGATTAATATTTTTACTGTGACGCACCTTACAGTTTTCTAATTCTTAATTATTATTTAAGCGCCCATGCCCGAATACTGCTTCAAACCCTGCCGCCATAGCCAGCGATTCCACACAAAAAACACCGCACTCCAACCCAACATTACCAACAAACCGCGGCCTAAATCTACGGGTAATCCTATCAAGATAGAAGCGGGAAAATGAATCAAATAAGGAAACGGCGTCCACAAAACTACTTCGCGCACGGGTGCGGGAAACACTTCTAGTGGCGCGATAAGTCCCGATAAAAACAGGTAAATTAGAAACCAGAATTGCTCGATCGCACTTGCCCTTTCCAGCCAAAAAGCAAACAGCGCAAAGGTATACTGTATAATAAACCGCAAGCAAAAAGCCAAGACGATAACCAGCAAAAACAGCAAAAACCTGCCAAAACTTGGCAGCCAAAAAGCCTGCGGGTAAAGTGCAAAAAACAGCAGCACTAATCCCAATACAAACGGCAGCCTCGCAAACCTTTCGGAAATGTGAGATACGAAGTGGTGCCATACGGGATCGAGAGGCTGCAACAATTTATTAGATAGCCTGCCTTGGACTACTTCCTTTTCAAACTCCCAAATCACCCAAACTACATTTGTTTGCCTGACAATGAAAGCCGCTAGAAAATAACGAGCAAAGTCGATCGAATTCAGCCCAAATTGACCAGTTTCGGCCGCCTGCATCCAGACACCCATCAAGATAAACGGCAAAGCTCCCGACAGCGCCCACAAAAACAACTCCGCCCGGTATTCGAGCATATAAGCGTAGTAGGTAACTAGCAAAGTTTTAGCAATTCTCACAATTCTGTTCATATCAATTCTAGATTTAATTTTTCTGTTTTAGCAACGGGCAAGATGCCCGTTCCACAAAATATTGAAACTCTTGTGGAACAGGCATCTTGCCTGTTCAATTTTTCTGTTTTAGCAACGGTTTTAGCAACGGGCAAGATGCCCGTTCCACAAAATATTGAAACTCTCGTGGAACAGGCATCTTGCCTGTTCAATTTTTCTGTTTTAGCAACGGGCGAGATGCCCGTTCCACAAAACATTGAAAATCTAGTGGAACAGATATCTTGCCTGCTATGGAGAATCAACCCAGCCAAAAACATTACACTTTTCCCGTGCGAAAAACTCTACCAATTACCTCTTCAATTGGCGGATCGGTAACAGTCAAATCTATCACTTCTAACTCCGCCAAAATCTTCGCCACGCTCACCGTCAGCTCTTCCCTTTTCACCAAAAATCGTACCGATTGTCCCTCAATAGATTCTACCTCGCCGTAAGCAAAAGCACTATCTTTTTCCAGCGGCTTAGCTAATTTTACCTGAACTTCCCGATAAGGTGCAAACCTGTCGAGCAATCCGTCTAAACTGCCATCATAAACTAATTGCCCTTCATGGATTAACAAAACGCGCTTGCACAAAGCCGTAATGTCAGCCATGTAATGACTCGTCAACAGCACCGTTGCTTGATAGCGCTCGTTATATTCTCGCAGAAATTGCCTGACGCTAAACTGTGCGTTTATATCCAAACCTAAAGTCGGTTCATCTAAAAATAATACCTCCGGCTGGTGCAGCAGCGCCGCCATCAATTCAGCTTTCATGCGTTCGCCTAAAGAAAGCTTTCGTACAGGCTGATTTAACTTGCCTTCTAGTGACAGCATCTCTGTTAATTCTCCGACTCGCCGTCGATAATCTGCATCGGGAATGCCGTAGACAGCGGCATTGATTCGCAGAGAGTCAAGCACAGGTAAATCCCAAATTAACTGCTGTTTCTGCCCCATCACTAAGGTGATTTTTTGCAGAAAATCGGCTTCGCGACGGAAAGGAGTACGATCGCACACACTCACCGTACCCGCAGACGGATAAATCAAACCCGTCAGCATTTTCAGCGTAGTAGTTTTGCCCGCACCGTTAGCGCCGAGAAACCCCACGAATTCCCCCGGTTCAATACTGAAAGAGACGCCCTCAACTGCTTTGATATTGCGGTAAGTGCGACTAAAAAAGTGTCGCACTGTTCCTTTAAGTCCCGGTTCTTTAATCGCTACTGGATAAACTTTGCTCAAGTCTTCAACTAAGATAATTGGCATCGGCTCAAATTTTAACTTTTATTTTAATCTAGGGTATTTCCATCAGGCTTGTGTCAAGATGGAGCGATCGAGCTATCTAGTAGGGTGCGCCAGCCATTGCTCGATCGCGAGTCAGGAAGTAACTGTGTTCTGGCGCACCCTAATAAACTGTAGAATATTGCAAAATATCCATAATCACATCGCACAAAGTTTACAACTATGGTACTCACCCCAGATAATTCAGGCATCTCTCGTTTGGTAGGAGACAATTCTCCTGAAAATATTACACTTGCACCAGGACAACTTGCTAGTTTTCCTGGGGGACTTTGGATGGTGGGCGGCAATGATACTGTCAGGGGATCGTCAGATGCAGAACGGATTTTCGGCAACGATGGTAAAGACAGTCTGTTAGGCGGTGTCGGCAATGATTCTATTTACGCCGGCAAAGATGATGACGATGTTTTGGGAGAAACTGGCGACGATTTCTTGACAGGAGATAGAAATAGCGATTTCCTTGATGGGGGTGCGGGAAATGATTTGTTGCGCGGAGGACAAGGTGTTGATTTGTTAGTGGGCGGAGACGGTAATGATACTTTAATTGGCGACAGAGATGTGGATATTTACCAAGGTGGTGCAGGGAATGATGTATTTGTTTTTAGAGTCGATCAAGCGGGAATCCGAGTAGTTGGAATTGAAGTTCCTGACGCGGTAATTGTGGATTTTGATAAGTCTAGCGATTCGATTGGCATTAGTGTGGCATTTACCAGCAGCAATATATCATTGGAAGAGGTAAGCTATAGCTTGAACGATCCGAGACTGCTGCTGATCAATCCTGCAACTATAGCGGGGGGAACGAGTTTGTTAGCCAAGGGTGGCATTTCCCAGCGAAGTCTCGATCCCGATGGCAACGGCCGTGTGGAAGCTACTAATATTAGATTTGGTTTTACTAATGCGTTGTTGGGTACTGTTTTGAATGTGACCCCAGCCGATTTAAACGATCGTTTTATTAATGCTAATTCTTTGCTTTAATTCGTTGCTTATATATCTCTAGTAGGGTGCGACCGGGCGCACCTTACCCATTACCCATTATCTAACTCATCGTCAAAACTGCGCGATAGCGCACTTGATTGTCCCGGACTTTCTGCATTGCTTCATTCGCTTGTGCGATCGCAAAAACTTCAACAATTGGCTCAATCTCAAACTTCTCTGCAATTGCCAGCATTTCATTAATCATAGCGCGACCGCCGATGAGAGAACTCACAATTCGGCGTTGCTTTACCAGCAGCGAAAATAACGGAATGCTCAAAGGTTCGTCGGGAACTCCCACAAAAGCAAGCGCACCGTTAGAATCGAGAAAATCAATGTACGGAACCCAATCTAAAGAAGCAGGAACAGTGCTCAACAAAATATCTAATTTGCTGCTGGGGGCTTGAGGAACTTCGCCTTTTCCTACTACAATAGCTTCGTCCGCCCCCATTTTATGTGCAAATTCTGCCTTATCTTGGGAAGTAGTAAAAACTGTAACTCGGTTGCCTAATTTTTTGGCAAATTGCACCGCCATGTGTCCCAAACCGCCGATGCCAAGAATGCCAATTTCTTGCCCAGAACTCATCCCCGCATTTCGCAAACCGGCGTAAACCGTAATTCCGCCGCACAACAGCGGCCCCGCTACGTTGGAATCGATGCCTTTGGGAATAGGAAAAGCAAAGCGGGAATCTACCATCAAATAATCGGCAAAACCGCCCGGCCCTGTAACAATTAATCCCTGGTTTTCATCGCAGAGATTTTCGTTACCGCGCAAGCAGTCGTGGCACTGCAAACAAGACGACCTTTGCCAGCCGACACCAACGCGATCGCCCACTTTTAAATGAGTCACTTGCGGCCCTATTTCTGCCACTTCTCCGATAACTTCGTGGCCCGGAACGAGGGGATATTTTGATTGACCCCAGTCATTGTCAATCATGTGCAAGTCAGAGTGACAAATGCCGCAGGCTAAAACTTTGATAATACATTCATGTACTTTTGGAGGTTCGACATCGAATTTGTATTCTTCAAGCAATCCGCCTGTTTTTGTAACTGCAAGTGCTTTGATTTGCATGGTGTATTTCCTGGTTTGTTTGCCATTATAGTGCTCGATCGACTTTCACAGTCTCTTTCTTTAGTTGTATATATTCAGGTGAACATACCCCTAGAAATGATGCGCGTTACTAATAATTTGTCGGGTGCTTGTGGCGCACCTTACCAATTAGCAATTACCAATTATAGCAATCCTCGCATCAGTTGTAAAAATATTTAGGGGTAGTGCTAATAGTGCCTACCCCAGCCTGCATCGGGGCAACCACGGGGGGGTTGCCCCTACAAGAATTACACAAATCATTTAGGATTGCTATAGCAATTACCAATTAGTCTCATAACTTGCCATTTCCCATTGCCCACTGCATCAAACCGGGAAATAACCGATAAGCTTCCGATGCCAAAAAAGCAGGGCCGACGGTAACTTCTGCACGCTGATTTTTCAAAGCATCCCAGATAGCTTTAGCAATATCTTCTGGCTGAGTTGCCCACTCAGATTTCAGCATTTTGCTCATTTGCTGGCGGCGCGATTCGACTGCGGGTTCGTCTCGATCGCGAAATTGAGCTCTTTCTAAAAAATCGCTGTTAATCAGGCCCGGATGCACGGCGCAAACGTGAATACCTTGAGGCGCTAATTCCAATCGCAAAGTTTCTGTTAAACCTGTTACTGCATATTTGCTGGCACAATAAGCAGTCATTTGAGGCAAAGGCATTTTGCCACCAATTGAACCAACATTGACGATTGTCCCGGTTTTTCGTTCCAAAAAATGTGGCAACATTTCTTGAATTGTGTTAACGCATCCCCAAAAATTGGTATTCATTAATTGCTGCCAGTCTTCGGAGGTAGTGTGCTCGATCGCCCCGGTGAGACAAATGCCAGCATTGTTAACTAAAACATCGATGTTGCCGCAGGTATCTAGGGCTTTTTGGACGATCGCCCGCACTTGTTGAATGTCGCCAACATCCCCCGGAATAGCAACAGCGGAAGTGCCTTCTCGCTGCACTTGAGCCGCTGCTGCTGCCAATCTCTCTGGCTGGCGAGCTACCATAACTACATCGTAACCTTTACTTGCAAATAAAATTGCTGTTGCTTTGCCGCTTCCTTGAGAAGCGCCTGTAATCAAAACTGTAGGAGCCATAGATAGTTATAAATTGTAATATCAATTCCGGTTCAACCGGAATGACAGTTGACTGTTGACTGTTAGCTGTTGACTGTTGACTGTTAACAGTTAACTGTTTGGACATTTGAACAATACCGATGCAACCGGAAACGAGATGATTCGGACTTGTGTGATGTTAATTTTTGTAGGGGCGGGTTCGCCAACAATAATTGCCCATAATCTACAATCTCATAAACCCGCCCTGCCCATACTGCGATATTGAAACTATAACAGAGGTCAGGTAATTTTAGGCGCGCTCTAGGTTAATATTTCTTGAGTATAGCAATTTTTCATTTGGCGATCGGGCTTTTTTAACGAACCGCGAAGGCGCGTTAGCGATGCGGCGCGTTAGCGCTAAGACGCGAAGGAAGAGAGAAGAGGAGAGGAGAAGAAGAGAAGAGAAATTATTCATAATTTGTGCGAAAATTGCTTTGTAAATTTTCCCAATGCCCTGTTTAGCCAATGCCCAATGCCTAAAAAATGAATCTTCCGAAACAAACGCCTAATTGGTCGATCGCCCTAGTGTTAATTATCGGCGTTTTAGCCGTCTCAACTTCATCAATCTTAATTCGGCTGGCTAACTTTTCAGCAGGGGCGGGCGGTTTGGGTTTCAGTCTGGTACTCGCGGCCTCTCGTCTGACTTTATCTGCTTTAATTCTGCTTCCGGCTTGGCGAAAAATTCAGTGGAACACCCTGCAACCGGGAGCTCGGCGCTATGCTGCGGCTGCGGGTTTGTGTCTCGCCCTGCATTTTGCCCTCTGGATTACCTCACTTTCTTATACTTCGATCGCCGCCTCGACAGCCCTTGTCACCACTAATCCTGTCTGGGTAGCGCTTTTGTCGCGTTTCTGGTTCGGCGAAAAACTCAGCAAAATGTCGATCGCTGGTATTACTATAGCCCTGACTGGGGGAATGGCGATCGCCCTTGGAAGTGCGGGCGCAGCTAATGCTGGCAGCAGCCAACTGCTGGGCGATTTCCTGGCTCTGGCTGGTTCCTGGGCTGTCAGCTTGTATTTGCTGCTGGGCCGGGAAGCTCAGCGCCAGGGACTGGGAATTGGTGGCTATATCGCGATCGCCTATACTGTTGCTGCGATCGTCCTGCTGCCTCTCCCCTTCGCCTTCGGCACTACTTATACTAATTACCCCGACATTGTATATTTTTATATTTTGTTAACGGCAGCTTTGCCTCAGTTAGTCGGCCACACCATTTTGAACTGGGCTGTAATGCAGATTTCCCCAACTCTGGTAACTCTTGCCATCTTGTTTGAACCGGTGGCGGCGAGTTGGTTGGGTTATTTGCTGTTTGGGGAAATGCCGGCGCCGGCGGTACTCGCAGGTGCTGCGGTGCTGTTGTTGGGTGTAGCAACCGCTACCGTCGGAGCCAAAAAAATTACTGTCAACACTTAAGAGTTAAAAGTTTTCGACATTGCCACTACAGTTGCCGTGAGTCAGAATAAAACAAATCAGGGCTTAAAAACAAAAATAACTCGTCAGTTAAATATCAGTTCCAAACTATCAAATGTCTGACTAATGACTAATAATACTCGGTTGCCTTTAGGAGAATAAAATTATGCTGCCAGAACAACTACAGCGGATCATCGGCTACTTTATCGAAGAAGCCACAGAACAGATCCAAATTATCGAACCAGGCTTGCAAGATATCCAAAACACCCTGGCAGATCCCCAAAGAATACACCAGCTCATCCGAGCCTCGCACTCGATAAAAGGGGGAGCAGCTATGCTCGGATTTAGCAGCATTCAGCGCATGGCTCATCGGTTGGAGGACTATTTAAAGCTGCTGAGAGAATGTCCGATCGCCATTGATAGCAGGCTACAATCACTCTTAACCGAAGTCTTTGATATTTTAGCCGCCCTCGTGTCCAAGGTTTCTAAGGGTTTTGGGCTCAAGCACGAAGACGCAAACCAAATGCTATCCATCGCCGAACCAGTTTTTGACGAACTCGACGCTTACCTGAGATTGCGAATTCCCACTCGCCTGACGGTGAGAGCTACTACGGACGAACATATTCACGTTTTCTCCGGTTACTGCACCTCCCTGAGCGAATTTTCCTCGACTATTGCTTCGCGCGTCGGTTTGCTCGGCGGCACTATTACCCGCCACGATCGGGATAGCCAGGGCATACGCCTTTGTATTGACATTTACCTGCCGCCTTACACCAGGATCGAAAACATCCGCCAAGCTGTCGAACTCTCCGGCGCTATTATCGGGAATGTTCAGACGCAGCGGGACTTTTCGCTGCTGGCGACTGGAGATTATCCGCTTTACCAAAGTGCGATCGAACCTCCCGCAATTTGCATCGGATGCCGCTACTATTACGGCAGAAGCGACGGGGGCTACCTGCTCAACTGCACGATCCATCCCCGCGGCCCGGAAACAGATGATTGTCGCGATCGCGAACCGGAATAACCGCTGAAAACTCAGCCCTCGGAAGCACGATTTGCCTCTCGAAAAAATCTTCGGAAACCCATATTTTCCCTGATTTTTTTCACATTACCCCCTGCCATTTTTTTTAAGTTTTTAGACAACTACATCCTTCTTCCTTCGGAAATATCCCCTAACAACTGATACCGCAACTCGAATTAATTGCATCATGCTTGCAGGATGAGCGATCGCCCAGACATTGATTGTCAGACAAGTGATTGCCATAACTAGCAAGATGTATGTCGGAGGCATTACTACCCCGATCGCGAACCAGGTAAAAACGTGAAATATCATTGCTGTAGCCCAAAGGCTGGCGACAACCACAGACGCCCAAATTTGCATTCGAGGTCGGTTTAGTCCTGTCAAAATCGCTGTCTGCAAAGTAGTCAGCAAGTTTGCCGGAACTAAAAAGGCACAGATAGCTATGCAGTAGGTATGAGAAAATTCAGTAACTGTATTGAAGTCGAGCATCAGTCTAAATGTCTGGCCTGTTGGGTATACTTAAAGAGCTTAGCGTGACTTGACTTTCATATCTTGTCACCCTTACCTTAACTTAATATTTCAGTAAGTAGGCCGTTCTGGAGACGCATTTCTCTCCCCCTTTTCCAGCAGGGAAAATTTTACCACAAATATTAATTTTTTGGAAAATTATTAAACATACTTGAAGAATCGCAACAATTGCTATGATAATTAACATCGGGAAGCGATAGTATATAGGAGCCAAGTCGGTAAAATTTATAGAAAGCTGAGGCTGGTCTCACAGCAACAAATACTGCAGGCTGATTTTCGACTAAATCTTTTTTGATTCGCTGATGATCGGATGATTGATTCTTGATTGATTCTCAGTGTCCGTCCAGGGATCGATCCGTTATGCGATCGAACAATATGAGATTATCATAGAAAAGCCACTTGGCTCTCAAATCTCAAATCATTAGAACCCTCTCGACATTTTACAGCGGAAGACAAAGAAAATGGATCTACAAATCACAATTCCCGCACTCGAAGAAGTTGACTTGACAAACTGCGACAGAGAACAGATTCACATATCGGGGCTGATTCAGCCACACGGGGTGCTACTTGTTGTACGAGAACCTGAACTAGAAATACTGCAAGTCAGTGAAAATACGCAAGATTTGTTAGGAGTAGAGCCCGAAAGTGCGATCGGTCGAAATTTGAGCTTATTCTTCAATAGAGTTCAACTCAAAAAACTCAAGCTTTGTTTGTGTAATGAAAACTTAAAAACCGTTAATCCCATTAAACTCTCTGTCATAAACAAAGGTAAATATTTAGAATTTGACTGCATCCTCCACCGAGTAGAAGAAGTATTGATGGTCGAGTTGGAATTGGCCACCAGCCCAGAAAATCTTTCAGTTTTTAGTTTTTATCATTCAGTGAGATCTACTATCAGAAAAATTCAAAGCGCCAAAAATCTCAAAGAATTATCTCAAATAACTGTAGAAGAAGTCAGAAAAATATCGGGTTTTGATAGAGTTATGGTCTATCAATTTGACCACGAAGGCAACGGCGCTGTAATCGCTGAAGACAAAGCAGAAATGCTGAGTCCTTTCTTAGGATTAAACTACCCAAGTTCAGATATTCCCAAACAAGCCCGACAACTGTATGCGTTAAATTGGCTGAGGTTAATCCCAGATATTAATTATCAACCAGTCCCCCTTGTTTCAGGAAATAATGCTGTCACCACCCAGCCCACAGACCTGAGTTTCAGCGTATTGAGAAGCGTTTCTCCCATTCACATAGAATACCTGCAAAATATGGGCGTTGCAGCTTCGATGTCAATCTCGTTAATCAAAGACAAAAAACTGTGGGGATTGATTGCTTGCCACAACTATACACCAAAATACCTCAACTATGAATTGCGCGCCGCCTGCGAATTTATCGGGCAAGTAATGTCCTTAGAACTGCAATCAAAAGAAGGAAACGAAGACTACGACTACAAACTACACTTAAAATCCATTCAAACCAAGATTTTTGAAGACATATCCACGTCCGACAACTTGTCAGAAGTGTTAGTTAAATGTCAGCAGAATTTGCTAGAAGCAGTCAACGCCCAGGGAGCCGCAATAGTATTTGGAGACAAGTGCTATCAAGTAGGGCAAACACCTCAAGGAGAAGCGCTCAAATACTTAACTAATTGGGTGCAAAATAACCTCAAACAAGAAATTTTTTATACGGACTCGCTCACCAAATGCTATCCAGAAGCTGAGGAATTTAAAGACACAGCCAGCGGGTGTTTGGCCATAGCAATATCTCCGACTCAGAAAATATACGTTTTGTGGTTTCGCCCGGAAGTAATTAAGACCGTAAATTGGGCGGGCAACCCCAACAAACCAGTGGAAACCGATGAAGATGGCAACCCTCGACTGTCTCCTCGGAAATCCTTCGAGCTGTGGAAAGAAAATGTGAGGTACAAATCGTTGCCTTGGAAACAATGCGAAATAGAAGCTGCATTGGAACTGAAAAAAGCAATGATTAATATAGTGCTGTGTCAAGTCGATAAACTCGAAAAATTAAATACAGCACTAGAAGCATCAGTCGCCAGAGAACGGGAAAAAACTGCTCATTTAAAAACAGCGATGTCCGAGCTGAAGCGGGCGCAGACTCAATTGGTGCAAAGCGAAAGAATGTCAAGCTTGGGACAGTTGGTGGCGGCAGTAGCTTATGAAGTCACTAACCCGATTAACTTCATCTACGGCAATCTTAGCTATGCTAATGAATACAGTCAAAAAATGATCAATTTATTGCAGCTTTACAACCAGCACTATCCGTCGCCTTCGCCAGAAATTGAAGCACAAATAGAAGCAGTAGAATTAGAGTTCATAGTTGAAGACTTACCGAAATTGCTGGGTTCAATGAAAGTAGGAGCTAACCGCATCCGCGAGATAGTTCAGTCGCTGCGAAACTTCTCTAGAATTGACGAAGCAGAGATTAAACCAGTTGACATTCACGACGGATTGGATAGCGCTTTGTTGATTTTGAGTAATCGACTAAAACCGAAGCCCGATCGCCCCGCAATTCATCTCATCAAAGAATATGGTTCTCTGCCTTTTGTTGAGTGTTACCCAGTTCAAATCAACCAAGTATTTATGAATGTACTGGCAAATGCCATTGATGCTCTCGAAGATGCCTTTGTCAACAATAACTTATCGTCGCACGGCGGGGACAAAGAAGAGCCAGTTAAGTACGGACAAATTCGGATTGTGACTGAACTTTGTCCGGGGAAAAAAGCCGTAGCAGTTCGGATCGAGGACAACGGTTGGGGCATGGAAGAAAAAGTGCGCCAGAAAATTTTTGAGCCGTTTTTTACCACAAAACAGGTGGGCAAAGGTGCGGGGATAGGTTTGGCGATTAGCCACGAAATTGTGCTAGAACAACACGGTGGCAAATTGACTTGCATTTCTGCCCCCGGAGAGGGTACCGAGTTGATTATTGAGATTCCCTTGAGCCAAACTCACCCCACACCCATTGTCAAGTGAAAAAAAGTCCGCGCTAGCGAATCTATCCCAAAGGCTAGGAAATCGCCCCAATTCAAAAATCGAAAATTAGATTAAAATACAAAAGCAGCTAAGTAGATTTGAGCCAATTCAGAGGAAGCTAGTATGACTGAAAAAAAAACCGCCCAATGGGATGCCGGCCGGTTTCTCAAAACCTTGGCTTATTTCGGCGTCATTCCCTTCATTGGCAGCATTAGCTGGCTGCAACAACTCTTTGGAAGCAGCAGCAAAACTAAAAAAGACCAACCCAAACTGATACTGGTAGCCGGTGCTACCGGCGGCGTCGGGAAGCGAGTTGTCAAGCGGCTGCAACAGCGGGGATATAGAGTGCGAGCCCTCGTCAGAGATGCTAAAAGAGCAACAGAAATTCTCGGCAAAAATGTCGAATTAGTCGAAGGAGATATCACTCTCCCAGAAACCCTAACACCGCTAGTAACCGAGGGCATAGAAGCAGTTATCTGCTGTACTGGCACCAAAGTTCAACCAGTAGAAGGAGACACTCCAACGCGGGAAAAATATTATCAAGGCATCAAATTTTATATGCCGGAAGTTGTGGATGTTCCCGAAATAGTCGAATACAAAGGCCTCAATAATTTGGTGCAAGCTGTTCGCCGCCAGCTAATTAAAGCAGGCGAAAAAATAATTTTTGACTTCACAAAACCCAGCCAAGATTTAAAAGAAACTTGGGGTGCGCTAGACGATATCGTGATGGGCGGCACTAGCGAAAGTTCGATCGTACTTACAGACAATACAGCTATCTTCACAGGCAATGTTTCTACTGCCAACTCGGGCGGCTTTGCTTCGGTGCGTACCCGCAACTTCGATCCTCCCCTCAATCTCGCAGGATTTAGCGGTCTCCAACTACGTGTCAAAGGAGACGGCAAGCGCTACAAATTGATTGTTCGCAGCGAAGCTAAATGGGATGGAATTGGCTATTGCTATTCGTTTGATACTGTTTACAATATCTGGATTACTATCACTGTTCCCTTTGATGAGTTAATCCCAGTATTCCGCGCCAAAACTGTCAAAGATGGCTCTAAATTTGATGCCAGCACTATTTTTTCTTTTCAGTTAATGTTGAGCAAGTTTGAATATGATGGCGCGCTCAACCCGAAATTTACACCGGGTATTTTTCAACTGGAGTTAGAATCTATTAAAGCTGATGGGGGACAGACTTTGCCGCGATTTGTGATGGTGAGTTCGGCAGGAGTTACCCGCCCTGGCCGACCGGGAATTAACTTGGAAGAAGAACCGCCTGCTGTCAGGATGAATGATATGTTGGGGGGGATTTTGACTTGGAAGTTGAAAGGGGAGGATTGCGTGCGATCGAGCGGCATACCTTATACTGTTGTCAGACCTTGCGCTTTGACAGAAGAAGCGGGAGGCAAAGCTTTAATATTTGAGCAAGGAGACAATATTAGGGGCAAAGTCAGTCGGGAAGATATTGCAGAATTGTGCGTGGAGGCTTTGGAACAACCGCAAGCTTGCAACGTTACTTTTGAGGTGAAAGAGGGGGAAAATGGCAGTTCTCCCGGAGACTGGCAGGGTTTGTTTTCTGGAGTTAAATAAGTGTTAATCCCTTATTACTCGGCGGTTGAAACCGCGTCTACACAAACGAAGTCTGCCTCCGCAGACTAAGAGATAACTGGTTCCCAGGCTCGGCCTGGGAACGAGTAATAACTAATAACTAATAACTAATTTATGCCTTTGACTTTTTTGCGACGAAACCTGACTCCTTATTTGTTTTTGCTACCTGCTTTATTTATTTTGAGTTTGACTGTTTTGTGGCCTGCGGTACAAGCTTTTTATTTGAGTTTTACCAACTACGAATATGATTTAACTCAAATGCCGCAGTGGGTGGGTTTAAAGAATTTTGAGAGGTTGTGGGGCGATCGCACATTTTGGCAAACTTTGACGAATACGCTGCTGTATCTCACCTGCGTTGTGCCTGTATTGGTTGTTCTACCGTTGGGAATGGCGATTTTGTGCAACCAAAAACTTAAGGGGATGAACTGGTTTCGAGCCGCATACTACACGCCGGCGGTGATTTCAATGGTTGTCGCCGGGATTGCTTGGAAGTGGCTGTTTGCTGAGACTGGACTGCTGAATCAGTTGGGGGAATTGTTGGGTTTACCTCCTGTTTCTTGGCTGGCTAATCCGAAGTTAGCAATCTTTAGCGTCATGGCAGTTACTATCTGGAAAGGATTGGGCTATTACATGGTAATTTATTTGGCAGGGCTGCAAGCTATTCCGGCAGAACTTTATGAGGCGGCTGCTATTGATGGTTCTGATGGTTTGGGAAAGCACTGGGATATTACTGTGCCCCTGATGAAGCCTTATTTAGTTTTGGTAGCAGTGATTTCGGCGATTTCTGCTACTAAGGTTTTTGAAGAAGTTTATATTATGACTCAGGGCGGGCCTCGCAATAGTTCTAAGACTGTTGTTTATTATCTTTACGAACGGGCTTTTAAGGATTTGGAAATTGGCTATGCTTGTACGATCGGGCTGGTTTTGTTTTTGCTAATTTTGGGTTTGTCGATTTTGCAAGTTAGCCTTCAGGGTTTGGCTCGCAATGATTAAGATTGGTGACTGATTAGGAGTGACTGAGATATTGCACCATTCTGATCTCAAGAACAGGCAAGATGCCTGTTCCACAATACATCACATCTTAAAAACAGGCAAGATGCCTGTTCCACAATACATCACATCTTAAAAACAGGCAAGATGCCTGTTTCACAATACATGAAATTTCTTGTGGGGTGTCCCGCCCTTCTAATTTATACTAATTTTAGACTTGAATATCGAAGTAATGCGATCGCTCACGGTTTTGGGCAGGTCTTATTGGTGAAATCACAGGTATAAATATAGGGTTTCTGCCAGTTTAGAGGAATTTCTAATAAATCCCTGGTTCCGGTCATTCCCTGTCCCAGAAAGAGCAACACAGCGATCGAGTTCAAGATGACATGGATAGTGCGCCAGCGATTTGAACGGTCTTTGTAAATGTCTTCAATGATGGCAAGGGAGAAAACCATAATTAGCGCAGCGGCGATGCCAATGTAGTAGTGAGACCAGTACCATTCATTGGTTCGCCGATAAACGCCATCTTGAGTGCCAAGAATCACCAAACCAGTACCTGTTAGGGTCGCAAATATGCCGCGCCATAAAGCGGGTGTAGCTCGATATAGCATCACCAAAGAGGCGACAGTTGCAACAAACATCAGCACAATGAAAATGACCTGAAACGAGTTTTTGCTCCAAACATCCTTGCTCAAAATATGCTCAAAAATCGGGTAGGCTAGACCCACCAACGTCACTCCTACCACAGAACCTGACAGAATTCGACCTGCTTTGACGTGTTCTGAACCGACTACAGGTGGAATTTTGCTCTTGGTGTCGATCGCAATTTGCTTGCGACGCTGCATAGTTTGCCACGCCATATTGAGAACAACACCAAGCATAGGAAAAACAATCGCTACAGCTAAAATAGGATGCAGCAAACCCAGAAAATCTTTAAATTCCATAGATCACCTTTTTCTTGAGGAGAGTTGGCTTCATTAACCCGGTTTTTGCGATACATAATATCATATCCGGCGATCTAAGCACAGGAATTTGGTAGTCAGGACTAATAGTAATTGTTCATCGGCATAGATACAACTGAAGTCCTGACTACCAACACGCTTTATGAAGGATAAGTCACCCAATATTTTGCTCGCTCAGAAAATATAGCAGTTGTCAATTGTGTGAGGTACAGCTTGTTAAGGAATGAGAACTAAATAACTTCCACTCTTGAAAGTGGGATGGGCGTCCCGCCCGTCCAAAACGGACGGACGGGACGCCCATCCCACAAACTTGTGGAAGTTATTTAATTCTCATTCCTTAGCGGAACAGTTCTTTGTTATTCAGAATAGCAGGCCAATTTTTGTTTCCTGAAGCAATGTGACCAGGAATATCCCCCATCCACTGTGCTTGTACTTTCTTGTCGTAGTTGAGATAAAGCTTCCCATTAACGATTTTCCAGGCGTCAGGCTGAGTGACAACAAGATGCCCTTCACTGGTTCCCTGGGCGCAATATCCACCGTATTGAGGAGCATACTTTTCAGGATTTTTAGCAAACATATCACGGTTTGCTGCATTAGCAAACATCCAAGTTGTTCCACCCCAATTATGTTTAAATTGGCTAACTCCCATAACTAATTTGCTTTGGGTGAAATAGGCTACAACATCCTGACCATCAAGAGCCACACCTTTTTCGGTGTAAAATTCAGGATGAACGGTTGCTGTGCTGCTTTTGCCCGCACAAGGATTGGCTTTACCCGCACAAGGATTGGCTTTACCCGCACAAGGATTGGCTTTACCAGCACAAGGATTGGCTTTACCCGCACAAGGATTGGATTGTGCAACCTTGGATGAAACCGTTGTAGAGTTTGAGTTTGTTGATGCCTTGAAGTTGCCGTAGCTAACATTAGTTGTTACCAAACCGAGAATGGCGGCAATGGCGATCGTAGTAATGTATTTTACTTTCATGTGTCTAATTTCCAGATAAATTGTTAGTAATTCCACGCCAGATGTTTGCTTGAGAGTTCTTGCTCTCTGGGAATTATGCTGGCTTGTTGTTGTCCTCAAGCTTTGAGGTTATTTACATTAATGCTCAAGAAAATGAGTGCTAGATGAGGAAGAGATGGATGAGAGATAAAACTCTGAATACTTTATACGTCCCTTTATTCAGCAAAAATTCATCGGGAAATTAGGAACGCATCATCTAGTTACCCGGAATTTCTTATAGAGTGGAGATTAACCCTGACTATCCTTAAGAGTCCTTGATACACTCTTGGCTTAGCAACCGGGTTTCTTGCTAGATATCTGGTTTCTCAACCCAAGATTGCTGATGAGAAACTTAGTAGTGCAGTAATTTAATCGCGAGTTGAGAAATTATGACAGGAAAAGACTGGTTAGTGACTGATGATGGACAGTGCAGTATTTTTGAGGCTACAAGTCAAATTGAAGATTTGACTCATCCCTACCGACTTTACCGCTTTTTAACTGACTTGGAAGATGTATTAGAGCAAATTAGTGATGATTATTTACGACTCCAGGCAATTTGTCCCCTTGTCCGCAGGTTGTTAGATAGTTCTTCCTGGTTTCAAATTGCTCTCCTTGAGCCTGACTCTGAGACAGGCTGGGCCGTACAAACACTGTATGATGAACCATTTTTTCCTCTGACGGTGCAGTTGGTGGCTTGGGCTCCGGGTGCTGTTTCTCCGATTCACAATCATGCCAGTTGGGGACTGGTGGCGCTACTTGATGGACAGGAGAAAAATACTTTTTGGCAGCGATCGCCAACTCGCAAGTTTCCCGATAAAATCACAACAGTGGGCGATATTTTGCTTGCCCCTGGTGACGTTTTGTGCTTAATGCCAGATGCGATTCATCATGTGGAAGCACTGGGAGATCAACCAACCATTAGTTTTAATCTTTATGGTGTAACAGATTACGATCGACGATTTGAGTTTAACCAGATTAAAGGTACTGCGGAAAACTTTTAAGGGTGCATTCTAATGATTTTTTGGAGCTATAGTCCTAGACGCAATCATACCAAATAAACCGGGTTTTTTAGCGAATCTCCTGGCTATAACGAAGGATTTTCGTAAAAAAACCCGGTTTCTGACTGTACAGTGCGTCCAGGAACAATCTAGTTGGAATTTTTCCTAATTTTAATGCTTAAGTCTCCTCGCTACCTGACGATATAATGAAGCTCATTCCCCAATTTATAGTCGCTATCAACCCTCTCACTGGCAAGCGAATTTCCACCTCTTCGCTTCAGTTTCGCCTGACACTGGAATTGCTGGTACTCTCGATTATAGGACTTAGCAGTGTGGCATTTTGGGCCGGCTGGCAAAGGTCGCAAAATTTAGTCGGTGCCCATAAAAAAACCCTGGAATACATTGGAATACGCTTTCCCGAACAGGTTGAGCTTTATAGTGAAATGGGTTCACTAGAAATTGGCTTAACCCGAAGCGTCCATAAAGCTTCCACAGGAGGAATTATGGTGTGGGTGAAGCGAAATGATGGGATGCTTTTGGTGAATTCACCTGATATGGATCTGCAATCTTCTAAGATTACGAAGATGATCTCGTTGACCGAAGTACCTGCTGAGCCTACTTTTGTTCAGGTGGGCGATCGCTACTTGGTGATCTGTAGCAGAACTCTGAGGATTAAAAATGAGTTACTGGGTACGGTATATTTCTCTCAAGATATCACTGATGAGCAACGTCAATTAAATGATGGGATTCGCAGTCTAATTGTTGTCAGTGTTGTGGTAATCTTAGTGTTAATGTTGGCCATCGCCAGTCGCATTCGTCATGCTCTCCATCCTTTGGAACATATGAGTCAGGTAGCTAGCACTTTGTCTGCTGATAATTTGCAGGCGGCAAAACTCCAACTGCATCAGGCTCCTGATGAGATTTTAGGACTAGCACAAACCTTTAATGAGATGTTGTTTCGCTTATCTGGTTCCTGGGAGCAACAACGCCAATTTGTCGGTAATGTTTCCCACGAATTACGCACTCCTCTGACGGTTGTAGTTGGTTATTTACAAAGTTTGCTGCGACGCAGCACTAACTTAAGTGACTATCAGCAACAAGCACTGGAAACAGCCGTTGGGGAAACTGAACGCACGATTCGGATGTTAGAAGATTTGCTGGATTTGGCAAGGGCTGATAGTGGCAACTTGCACTTTCGTTTGAATCCGGTGATGCTGAATACTCTGGTGGCTGAGGTTGCCCAGATGAGTCAAAAAGTTAGCAATCGAAAAATTATTTTGGTGTCAAATGATGAGGATGTTGTAGCCTGTGCGGATCAGGATCGTTTACAACAGGTGTTAATTAACTTAGTCGATAATGCAATCAAGTATTCTGCTCCCGAACAACCAGTTGAGTTAGTATTAGAAAAGAGGGAACAGCAGGTGATGATTCATGTGGGCGATCGCGGAATTGGTATTTCTCTCCCCCATCAAAACCGGATTTTTGAGCGATTTTACCGGGTGGATGAGTCAATGACGCGCTCTAGAGACGGTACAGGGCTGGGATTGGCGATCGCCAAAAGCCTGATCGAAGGCATGGAAGGACGTATTACGCTCCGATCTAAACCGGGAGAAGGTAGTATTTTTACTATCACCTTACCTGTCTGGAATCCGCAGCTATGAGCGATCGCATACTCCTTGTTGAAGATGACCCTAAACTGGCAAAGTTCATCGAATCTGAACTTAGTCTTGAAGGATATCACGTCACTGTCGCCCCAAACGGATTGGATGGATTAACGATCGCTCGTGATGCTCAAGCGGATTTATTAATTTTAGATTGGATGCTTCCCGGCATCTCTGGATTAGACATCTGTTTAAGGTTGCGATCGACTGGTGTTCAAGTACCAATAATTATGCTGACAGCAAAAGATGAAGTACCCGATCGCGTGACGGGATTAAATGCTGGAGCCGATGATTATGTTACTAAGCCTTTCAGTATGGAAGAACTCCTCGCGAGAGTTAAAGCACGTCTGCGCCGATCTCAAGCAAATGACCCGGATAATTTACAATTTGAAGACCTAATATTGAACGGTTTAACCCGTGAAGTTTATCGAGGCAGTCAACTAATTGAACTCACTGCCAAAGAGTTTGATTTGTTAGAATTTATGCTGCAAAATTCCCGTCAAGTCATTACCCGTGACCGAATTTTAGAAAAAGTTTGGGGTTACGATTTTATGGGAGAGTCAAACATTATTGAAGTGTATATCCGTGCGTTACGGATTAAATTAGAAGCAAGTAACTCAAAACGCCTGCTGCATACGGTTCGGGGAGTTGGATATGTGTTGCGAGAGCAAAAGTGAGGAGGGGCGGATTTACAAATACTTCGGATATGAAGTATGGATACTGGTGAACCCGCTCCTATTATACTATCTATTTTTTTGTAAAAAATCGACCTAGAAATCCGGTCGTTCCTGATAATCTTCCGCAGAACTCGGGTCTAATTCCCACCGGCTTTCATCTCGATGTTCCAGCATATCTGTTGTGTGCAAAATAGCCCCATCCGGCATCTCTATGCCCGCAGCGGCTCCGAGTTCATCAACCATATCCAGGTCTGGAGTAGGCGCGGTTCCGCCCACAGATTGCTCGCCCGTGGCACTTTCTTGTTCCGCAGCCGGATCGCCGTCCTCGCCGCCGATTTGGGAAGTGGAAGAGTATTCCGAACTGCTGTCCTGCAGAGTTGTTATGTCGTCTTGGCTCACTCCCGGTTGATCGATGACGCCTGTACCGTAAGATTCGGTAATTTCTTGAGGCAATTCGCCCAAATTATCACCATCTCTTGTTGTTTTTGCGTTGCGTTCCTTTTGCTGTGCCACGAGACTTGCTCCTGTTTGTTTTTGAACTCAATTAAATTAAAAATGTCCGAATTTCGCTTGAGCTGAATTATTTTTAGTAATTGCCAATGGCTATCATTAAATGACATTGTAATTGCTATTTAAGCTTTTAGCTTCTATCCCAGGAAATATATTGATTCTGAGCAGCTATTTCATTGGGAATACAAAAAGCGATCGCCCGTTTGATAAGGGCGATCGCTTTTTAATGGGGATGTTAATTCTATTCGGGAAAATCAGGAATTACCCATTTGGGGGGTTCCGTCCGTTTCCTTCTCACCGCTTCCTCTGCTATTTCTAGCATTTTATCCAGAGAAGTATTTTCAATAAAGTTGGACGTTGCTTCTGCGTATTCCCGCTTCGGGCACTTGTCGCCCAGAATGCAGCCATTGACGCAAGCTACAGCACAATCGACAGTGTTCTCCACCATAACTTTTTTCCTTTCGCGGTTCCAACAATTAATAGGCAGGTACTCTGGGTGAATTTGTCAAGAGACTGCTCTATATCTTTATTTTACTTCACAAATTGTCATCAAAGGTCGATCGCCAGGGCAAAACTGTTATAAAATCAAAGCAACCTACCTAATCTGCCGATCGTGAACAATTTTCTGCGGCGCTTAAAACTTTTACCTTGGCGAGAAATGCTGCAAATTTCCGCCCTCGTCAACTCAATCGTGATTGGAGTGGAGCTATTTTTAGCCTGGGGTTTCACGCAATCGCGGCCAATCCGCAACGTCGTGACGCTTCTTTACGGCTCCTCCCTCGGGACATTGATACCTTTCGTTGCTGCACTGGGAATGGGAGCTTTAGCAGTGTACTTTTTAGAGTATTGGCAACAACAATTTTTGCTCAACCGAATTAGTTTGTGGGTTTTAGTTTTCTGCGTGCTCTTGGGTTTGGTGTTAAAGTCATTCCTACCCATCCCTCCTTTATTAGCAAGTTTATCGGAAGCTGCACTCATCGGAGTTACGGTGGGAGTTTTTTGGAAGGGCCGACCTTATTGGCGATAGTCATGCCATTTTAGATTTTAGTTTTTAGATTTTAGTTTTTAGATTTTAGTTTTTAGATTTTAGATTGGCTATGACTGATGAATATTCGGGTTTGGGGGTTGTCTATAGTTACATTTTTTTTGTAAATATAGTATGAGGTGCAAATAGCGGACACTAGCCAGAAAAATTGTGCGCTATTGGCACCTTACAGAAGATAAATTGTGCAGAATTACCGATCGACTAAAAACACAATTCTCAATTCCCCAATTTCATCGCATTTCAGGAACTCTCACAGTCTCTGTAGGAGGCATCATCGCTTCTTTAGCATTCAACTTTTGATTCAACTCCCGAATCCGGCGCGACAGCAAGCGAATAATATTCACCGCAATTCCCGGCGTTTCATCAATCGCATCGTATAGCTGCATTTGAGTCAGCATCAAACACTCGGATTGTTCGAGAGTAGAAATAGAAGCCGATCGAGGTTCTGCATCAAACAGCGACATTTCCCCGAAACAAGCCCCCGCTTTCAACTGTGCCAAATCCCGATCGCCTATATGCACCCGCACCGTTCCCGATACCAAAATATAGAGAGATCGACCTTCTTGTCCTTCCGTAAAAATCCTGTGCTTAGAAGGAAATGAAAGTTCATCCATTACCGATGCTAGACGCACGAGAAAATCATCCCGCAGTTCCTTAAAAATCGGAACCTCCCTCACAAACAATAGGCGTTCGACGCTTGTTAACATAATGAGATGCAATGATTAATTTAAACTTAAACAAAGGAAGAGGAAGAGGCATTGGGCATTGGGCATTGGGCATTGGGCATAGTTTCTTTTTGTTCCCTCATCCCTCTTCCTTCTTCCTTCTTTACCTTTTCCCCCCAGCACCCAACTCTGCCATCATTTCTTCAACTTGAGCGGATACCAAATTATCGGGGTCATTTTGCAGCCTGGGCAACAATTCGACCAAAGCCCGCGGCGAGGCTATTTTCAAATAGGCTAACACTGCTTCGCGGACAAAACCCGTCGGGTGCTGCAGACAGACAAGAGTTTGTTGAGCCGTAAGACTCCAGCGCGCTTGTCTCGCCAAGTGAAAGCAGCAGGCCAAGGCCCAATCGGAAAGGAAGTGGCGCAATTCTAGCAAGCGGCGCAAACGATCGCTAGGCGCTAGAGGTTTGTAAACCATCAATTCCGAGAGGTTGCTCAATTTTTCTCTTTCCGAGTGTTGGTCTAACAAATTGATGAGCGATCGCTTCCTAGCTATATCCACAGTATTATCGAGAATTTCCAATCCCCTCGCAACCAAAGAAGGTTGGCCAGAAGCGATGTTGAAAGCAGCGGCTTGTACCGTGTCCAGCGGATAAAGAAACTTCATCAGCAAAAAACACCGCTCCCTAGCATCAGCTTCCAATCCCGCCAGAGCCCGCTGCAACAATTGAGCCGTATCGTTCCCAGGTGCTCCGGTGCTGTTGGCTTCCCGATCCGAGAAATTGCCGTAGGTTGTTACCCCAGAAAAATCTACTAGAGCTGCATAAATTTGACCGATAAACATTAACTCCTGTTCGATAAGAGTTTCCAAGCCGCTACGGCCGATGCGGTCTAGAACCCCTTCTATCCCCGCTTCCGAAGGCATTTTCAACAGGATGCGGAGGATATTGCGCCTCGTCGTTCCCCAAGCCGTCATCAAATTGCTCACCAAAATGTCGATCGCCTCATTTGTCCCAATTTGACCCAGAGCCGTCCAAGCTTGCAACCTGACCAAATCCGACTTGTGGATATCCTCAGCCAAATAAACGAGCAAAGGAATGGCATCGTTGTGAAGTTTGACTATAGCCTGCAAAGCCGCTTCCCTAGTCGATTTGTAACCAAGTCCGCGCAACAGCGAAGGATAATATTCTTCCGAATGAGTAGACGAAATCACGTCTAACAGAGCGCAGCGCACTCGCAGAGATTCATCTTGCAACAGATTGGGGATATGCAGCCGCAGTCCTTGCAAATAATCAGCTTCTCCCAGAGCCCGCGTCCCCATAACACGTTCCCGCTCTTGTTTGTGCGTCAGCATTTGGCGCAGCGTATTAGTAGCCTCTGCCTTTTGCAGGCGATCGCCCCTTCTCATAATTAAAGCAGCAGCAGTCCCCCGCACCACCGGATCGACCGTCGGCTGCAAGTAAGGCCGCAAGCTCTCAATATTCGGTTCAGCTTCCGTCAGCCAGATGTAGCGCAAAGCCAAGGCCAGAACCTCCGGCGGCAAGGATTGCTGCGAGAGTGCGCGGACTGATTCTAAATAGGCGGGGTTCGGGTGTTGCAGCATCGTTTCCAAGCTCTGGCGCTGCAAACCAGGGGACAGCGAATCGAGGAGGGGAGCCAGAACTTCTCCGACATTTTTGGGGTCAATTTGCGTCAGGAGTTCTATGCAAGAGCGCTTTTCATCTTCGCCCCCCGGCTTTTGTAGAGTTTCCACCACTGCGCGCTTGAGAGCTTTGAGGTCAACGTCTGTGACGCCCAAGCGCCCCCGCTCCGCACTTTTGACCAACAAACCCACGTATTGAGAGCGGATCAACCATACGACAAACACCCACAACAGTGCCAATATGACGATCACGCCAATAAATATCAAGCTTTGCTGGTCGTGAAATACATTTTCGTCTTGCTGGGGGAGTATCTTGCCTGTCACCCACAGCATAATCAGGATGCCTACTCCTGTAGCTCCGCAGGACAAAGGTTCGCCCACACCGTTGACCAGAGTTTGAATGCCCGATCGAATATTGTCGGGAATCGGTTGAAATAAAACCGGGCTAACGGTTTCCAACAGGGTGTAGTGCAGCAGTTCGTCTAAAAATCTCAGCAATATTAGCCCGATGAACACAGATACTAGCTGGCCGAGCGATGCTCCTAGGGTCAGCACCCCGAGTATAGCGATACCCGCCGGCAAAATCATCGCCGTCACGAATACACCGATTCTTTCCACCAACCGGCTCGAAGCGAACCATTGAGTCGCCACTTGAAACAGGCCTTGTATGCCTTCATAAATGCCCAGGAAGCTAGCGATCCAGCTAGCTCCGTCCCCCGGGTTTTGGTATTCTAGCTGGCTGTAGAATTGGAAATCTACCAGCACGTAGACGACTTCTGCGAGGATGAAAAAACTGACTAGAGGTACGGCGTATTTTTGAAGTGGGCCTGTAACTTTGCGGGCGGTAAATTCTTCTTGGTCGTCGTCTTCATCATCATCATCCGTCCAGTGAGCCGTTTCCGGGAATGCTTGGCTGTATTTTTCCGTGAGGTAGTACAGCAACACCGAGCCGATCGCCACCATCAACCCCGATATGAGGGTAACGTTTTTGAGTCCGACTACGTACAGCAAAACAGGCAGAGAAAATCCGCTGACTACTCCCGCTACTAGATAGCCACTACTGACTAGCGGATAGGTGCGCTTGATTTCTCTAATATTAAACAGTTGGTTGGAAGTGATAGAAGTATTAAGGTCGTTGAGGACATAGCAAGCTTCTACCCACAGCCACATCAAAAAAATAGTAATAAAAGCGATGCTGACGCCAGCTATCTTAGTATTTTCGTAGCCGATCCCGAATCGAAATAAAAATAGCGGTATCGACATCATTGCCAGAACAACCACTACGGTGCGCCTTAGCGGCAGGATTTTTTGCAGCCACGAGTAGACAAATCCCAAGCCAGAACCGATAAACGCGCTGGCTATATAAATCCAGGGCATTTTGTCTGCACCAAATTCATCTAGAAAAAGACCTACTGTGCTGAGTTCCAGCCAGATCAGCCCGACGGAGGTTAGAGTGTAGACGAGGAACATCAGTACGGTTCGCTCTACTTCTTCCGATCGCAGGTTGAGCGATCGCAGCACTCCTTGTCTTACTCCCGCCGAACCGCTGATTTGAAAATTTTCCATGCAGCGTTGATTTCCCTGTGTGGTAGCTTATTCCTGACTAACTTCCGAAGTCATCAGCTATCAGTCACCAGTTTATGACTGATGACTGCTCACTAATGACTATCTATTTATACTTTCTTTGGCGACAGCAGCATCATCATACTGCGTCCTTCTTTTTTGGGGGCTTGCTGCACTTCTGCGATTTCCTGCAAATCTGTGGCCATGCGCTTAAGCAAGTCCTCTGCTAGGTTGCTGTGTTGGATTTCCCGACCTCTGAACATGATCGTGGCTTTTACTTTGTCCCCAGATTTGATAAAGCGGTCTGCTAGTTTGAGGCGCACTTGGTAGTCGTGTTCTTCAATTTTGTAGCGCATCTTCACTTCTTTAACATCGGCAGTGTGCTGCTTCCGCTTTGCTTCTCGCGCTTTCTTTTCCTGCTCGAATTTGTACTTCCCATAGTCCATTACCCGGCATACGGGCGGGTCAGCTTTGTCGCTGACAAGTACGAGATCGAGTTCTTTTTCTTCGGCGAGGCGCAGCGCTTCTGCAGGTGTCAATATCCCTAGTTGCGCGCCGTCGGTATCGATTACCCGGATTTTGGGGTATCGAATATTTTCGTTGATCTGGGGTAGGTTGCGATTTTGTCTTCTTTCAATCACAGGCATGAATGGTTTTACAAGCAGTAGTTTAATAGCGAAGCTTCTTGATAGTTACAGGTTTGAGCGGTCAATTTTTCACGATTGACGATCGAACTGTTTTATAAGGTGTTACCCTTACCGGACGTACTACCGCGCCCTGTGCCCCCTCCGCTAAAGCCTTGGGGAATATTTGGACGATCGTAAATGAATTCTTACAATACTTGCTATTCTACTCAGTCTGGCTGAGTTTCTGCCTAGTTTTATTTTAACTTCACACACGATCGCCCGCTCCCAGGCCCGATCGATGACAAAACCGTCAAAAATTCAGGGTAAAAGTTGAAGGATGAGGTACAACCGCTTTTGCTAGCCCATCTCCCCCGGTCTGGCAACTCCCCCAAGTCGCCTGATTTGCCTTGTAGAATAGGTATAACCAAGTGTAAATTTATGTTGCGAGCTGAGGCAAAATTGACAAATTCTCTGCTGTGGCACCAACGGGTGGGAACTCAACGAGACTGGATGTGGCGGGGCTGGCAAACTCGCTACACTTATTTGCGGCCCGATAGGGTACGAAATCAAGGCGCGCTGGAATTTCAAGATTCTGGGGCCAAACCAATGGCCCCGCGCGCATCGGGAACGCCGATTATTTTACTGCACGGGTTTGGAGCTTCGATCGGACACTGGCGACAAAATCTCGCCCAACTCGCCGAAAACCAAACGGTTTACGCCTTGGATTTGTTAGGGTTTGGCGCTTCCCAAAAAGCTCCGATCGACTACTCTGTCTCTTTGTGGGTCGATCAAGTTTATGATTTTTGGCTAACTTTTATCAGAGAGCCAGTAATATTGGCAGGAAACTCGATCGGCTCACTAATTTGTCTGGCCGTAGCGGCGGCTCACCCGGACATGGTGGCCGGCACGGTGATGATTAGCCTCCCAGACCCCTCTGTGCGAGCCGAGGCGGTGCCTGGATGGCTGCTTCCGGCGATCGAAACGGTTGAAAGTTTGTTTGTTTCTCCGATCGTACTCAGGCCTCTGTTTTATTTTGCCCGCAAGCCTTCCTTTGTCCGTCGCTGGGTTGGCTTTGCCTACTCCAACCCCGAAGCTGTCACCGACGAATTAGTTGAAATTCTAGCAGGGCCAGCGGGCGATCGGGGAGCAGCCCGCGCCTTCTGCGCTTTATTTAAAGCTGTAGGGAGTACACAATTTTGCCCCAGTGTCAAGATTGTGATGCGAAATTTAACAATCCCCATGCTGTTAATTTGGGGCAAACAAGACCGGATGATTCCCCCTCGGTTCGCCCGACCCCACCAATTTGTCGAATGCAACCCCAATTATTTAGAGCTAGTTGAATTAGACAATGCGGGCCACTGTCCCCAGGATGAATGCCCGGAACAAGTAAATCAAGCCATTTTGAACTGGATGAGCCGGAATTTTGCACCTATGGGCGAGAGCGAATTGCAGCACTGTTGATTAGACGTCAACTACCGCACACCAACCCGAAGGGTCTGGTGTGGGCTTGAAAAAGCCTGTTGACCAGACGGCTAGTTCTTGACTAGCAGGCGTTAAGACCAAGCGTTAAACTTCGTACCTTGAAATGCGTGCCAGTTTCAAGCTCTACAACCGAGCAATTAAACAGGTGATTAAGGGAAAGCCAGTGTTGCTCAGATAGTACCGAGTCTTAACATCGTCGAGGCAAACTTAACCAAGAAATTGAGTGATGCAGTAATGCGTACATTTGTCCTAGATAAAAACTTGAAACCTCTTGACCCATGCCACCGGGCACGGGCAAGAGAACTATTGAAAAAAGGGAGGGCTAAGGTTTTTAAACGCTATCCGTTTACCATTGTTTTACAGGATAGGATTCTCGAAGATTCGGTAACTCACTGTCACCGAATCAAAATTGACCCAGGTAGTAAAACTACGGGTATTGCCGTGGTTCAAGAGCAAACAGGTCGCGTCACGAACGCATTAGAAATTGCTCACCGAGGGCAACAAATTAAAGATACTCTCGAATCTCGCAGCTCGCTCAGAAGATGGCGTCGCAACAGAAAGACCCGTTACCGCCAACCCCGTTTTTTAAACAGAACCCGTAAAACAGGATGGTTGCCACCATCTCTTGATAGCCGTGTTGCCAATATTGAAACCTGGGTTAGGCGAATCAGAAAGGTCTGTCCCGTTACCGCCATTTCTCAAGAATTGGTGCGTTTCGATTTACAACAGTTCCAGAATCCTGAAATTTCTGGAATCGAATATCAAAGGGGCGAATTATTCGGTTTTGAAATTAAGGAATATTTACTGCAAAAATGGAATAGGAAGTGCGCTTATTGCGGTGCGACAAATGTTCCTTTCGAGGTTGAGCATATTCTCGCCAAGTCTAAGGGAGGAAGTAATCGGGTCAGCAATCTGTGTCTTAGTTGCCATTCCTGCAACCAAGCCAAGGGAAGTAAACCCGTTGAAGAATTTCTCAAGAAAAAACTTGAAATCCTTCAGCGGATACTAGCCCAAGCCAAGACACCTCTACTGGATGCAGCAGCCGTCAATGCTACTCGTTGGGAGCTATACAGAAGACTACAGTTAACCGGACTGCCCGTGGAATTGGGTTCAGGGGGACGAACAAAATTCAACCGCCAAACCAGGGGAATAGAAAAACAGCATTGGACTGATGCAGCTTGTGTCGGGGAATCAACTCCCGAAAGACTACTGCTAAATAGCGTGAAACCTTTGCTAATTAAGGCTAAGGGACACGGAAGAAGACAGCGCTGCGGAACCGACAGATTTGGGTTCCCCATTCGTCATGCACCGGCGCAAAAGTTATTCATGGGTTTTCAAACTGGGGACTTGGTGAAAGCTAACGTCCTCACTGGAAAATATGCAGGAAGCTACACAGGCAGAATTGCAATTCGGTTTAGACCAAGTTTTAAGCTAACCGCAAGAGACAAATGTTTTGACGTGCATCCAAAACATCTGACAACTATTCATAAGGCTGATGGCTATGAATATTAGTCCTAAAAACAAGGATGCCCTGTCGGGCAACTTATTTATTGGCGACAATTTCCCAGACGCTAATCCGTTGGCGGTACTCGCGGAGCTCGATATATCCGCCTCGGTTATAGCGTCCGCCCCCTTGTCGCATTTTAGGTGGACGACTCATGGAGCAAAGTAAGTCTCCGTCTTTCTGTGATGTCATGTATCTACTGTTATTGATGGTTGCTTCTTTGAGAAGCTCAGAGATTGACACAATCACCAAGATAGTGTATCTTCTCTAACTGGTAGTACAGATCCAAGTTATGCAGTTAGTCGAAAGGCAAGTCATTAAACCAAATCACAGGTTTTACCCAGAAGCCGATCGATTGTCTTTGCTGTCCAACAAACTTTACAACTGCGATAACTACTATATCTACGGTCAAAACTTTTTCTCAGGTCAACCAACCAATGCTCTGGCTGTCGATCGAACACTCAAAAAGAGTCTAAAGTACAAAGCATTGCCGGCCCAAGTAACACACAAAACTCTCCCGTTACTGCTGAAAACATGGACTAGCTATCATAGTGTTAAATTGGCGGGCGCGATCGCGATCGCCCCACTAAGTTTCAAGCAGCACCGAAAATCCCTGATTTAAAAAATCAGAAAAAAAAGAGTAGGGGCGATATGTAGTTGTATTTAACTGTCAATGTGTTAGCAAAAAAGTTAGCAAAAAAGCTTTTTCCAAAAAAAATGTTAGTTTGTCTGGGACTAACATTTGCCGGTATTGAAAAGTTACCTAAATCTTGGAAATCCGGATTGTTGTCGAGGTAAGTTGTTAAGTTATTGAGGTAGTTTAGGAAAAGTTAGAACAAAACGCAAGTGTAAAGCGGATTATAACCCTAGCCGTAACGATATTCGCCAACATTAAAGAGCTATGAAACCCCTCCCTGGAAGAAAGGTAAAATTCTACCTTCTAACTTGTACCTTCTAACTTCAAGAAACACCTTGTCTCTTGCTCCTAAAAATAAATACCTTCCCTTGTGTCCACAATCTTTCAGTCTGCTTATAACCGATCGCCCCCAAGTATACGGGAAAGTTCAAAAATGCCGGTATCTGGCATTTTGGAGCCTGTTAACGCATAAAAAAGTCAATTTAGCCAACAACTGACGGCCCCCGTGCCCCCGGTCTGCTGGCGGCTAACTGCTGAAAGCCTCTGAGGGCAAGCAGCGCCCTTCCAGCTTTTGGCAGTAACGCAAACGAGGAAAAAACTGTCGTGAAATTCCACTGGCTACTACCGAGTTTCTTAAGTGTATTTTTGCTCGCCGGAGCCGCCGAAGCAGCTAGACTGCAATCTTGGCGGTTTGATGCTTCAGAGAACCGGCTTTACATTACAACAGACGGGGGAGTACAACCCAAGGCTCAACTGATCTTCAACCCGATGCGGTTGGTAATCGACTTGCCGGGGACGAGTCTGGGTCGTCCCTCGGTCAGCAGACCGCTCTCAGGAGCGATCGAATCGGTGCGGGTAGGGCAGTTTGACAACGATACGACCAGAATTGTCGTCGAGATCAGAGACGGGTTTACCATAGACCCTCAGCAAGTAAAATTCCGGGGTATTTCTTCGAGCGAATGGACAGTGGATTTGCCAACGCCGGTGCGGGCAGAAACTCAAAATCCGATTTCAGAGCCAGGGGGAGAAAGGTTATCGGTTGAACCTTCAGCATCCCAAGCCGAGTCAGCCCAGGCGACTGTAGTTCAAAACGTTCAGGTGACGGCGGACGGTTTTTTAGTCCGCACCCAGGGCCGTCGCCCCCAAATTAATTTTGAACAAAGTCGCGCTGGGGACATCGCTACCCTCGATATTGAAGGAGCTACTTTAGCTCCGGCCCTAAGCAGCCAACAGCCTCAAACGAACGGTCAGCACGGGGTTGACAAGATTGAAGTCCGGCAACTGCCAACAGACCCGCCCGTTACCCGCGTGACTTTGCGGATGAAGAGTCCTAATACTCAGTGGCGGGCGTCTGTGAGCAATTTGGGCGGGGTTGTGCTATTGCCTGGAAGTGTAGTACGACAGCCCTCGGTTCCCCGCCGCCTGACTGTAGACCCTCCGGCTAGACAAGCTCAAGGAAATTTAGCGAGAGTTCAGTCAATTGATTTAGCCAGTAACGGCACCCAACTGGTGGTGAGAACTGACCGCCAAGTCTCCTATAGCAGCGGGTGGGCTCAGGGGTCGAGAGCTTACTGGATCAGGATCGCCTCTAGTTCCCTGGCGGGGGAAATTCCTCAGCTCGATGCCAACAGTCCTGTATCGTTTAGTGCCAGCCAAGAAGATGCGGAGACTGTGGTGATTTGGGTGCAGCCGCGATCGGGGGTAGAGGTAGGCAGGGTGACGAGGCCGAGTCCGCAGTTGCTGTCTTTGCAGTTGCGATCGTCGAATGCTAGCGCGCAGCCTTTGACTCGCACTCCCAATTTGCAGCCTTTGCCGAGAAGGACTTTCGGAACCGATGATTTGCCCCAAGCTTCTAACCGCCGCGCCGTAATAGTAATCGATCCCGGTCACGGTGGCCGCGATCCGGGGGCAGTCGGGATTCAGGGCATTCTGGAAAAGGAGATTGTTTTGGATATCTCGCTTCAGGTGGCGAGGCTGCTGGAACAGCAAGGGGTGCAGGCGGTGATGACTCGGACTGACGACAGGGAAATCGACCTGGATCCCAGAGTTTCTTTGGCGGAACGGGTGAATGCTACTTTGTTTGTCAGCATTCACGCTAATGCGATTAATATGAGTCGGCCGGATATCAATGGGATTGAGACTTATTATTTCAATAACGGCCAAGATTTGGCCAGGGTGATTCACGCCAGTATTTTGGAGGGGACGGGGGCGAATGACCGCCGAGTGCGGCAGGCGCGATTTTATGTTTTGAGGAAGACTTCTATGCCTTCTGTTTTGCTGGAGGTAGGTTTTGTGACGGGTGCTGAGGATGCTGCTAGGCTTTCTGACCCAGCTTACCGCAGTCAAATGGCGGCTTCGATCGCTCGCGGCATTTTGCTTTATCTTCAACAAAGATAATGGGCTGTTGACGGTTGACGGTTGACGGTTGACGGTTAACTGTTGACTAATACCAACTGCCAACTGCCAACTAACAACTGCCAACTGCCAACTGACAACTAACTATTGACAAATGACAACAGACTCTGGACAACAAAGAATCGGTATTTTTGACAGCGGCGTGGGCGGTTTGACTGTTTTGACCCAGTTGTACCAACAATTGCCCAACGAATCGATACTTTATTTTGGAGATACCGCGAGGCTGCCTTACGGCACTCGCACCCCGTCAGAAATTGTGGAGTTTGTCCGCGAAATTATGGCCTGGTTGGTGGAACAGGATGTGAAAATGGTCATTATGGCCTGCAACACCAGTTCTGCTTTGGCGATGGAGATGGTGCAGGCTGAATTTGATATCCCGGTGCTGGGAGTAATTCTGCCGGGGGCGCAGGCAGCAGTGCAGCAAGGCAAGCGGATCGGGGTCATCGCAACTCCTGCTACGGCTGCTAGCAATGCTTATCGAAATGCGATTTTGGAGATGGACGATTCTTGCCTGGTGTGGCAGGTTAGCTGTCCGGCTTTTGTGCCACTGGTGGAGCAAAACCGGATTCACGATCCTTATACTTGTGAGGTGGCTAGGGAATATTTGGCTCCTTTGATTCAGCAGCGCATCGATACGCTGATTTACGGCTGCACTCATTATCCGCTGTTGGCTCCTGTGGTTCGATCGCTTTTGCCTGCTGGGGTGACATTGATCGATCCTGCGGTACGGGTGGTGGCGGCTGCAGCCAGAGAATTGGAGCTTTTGGGGCTGCGAAATCCTGGTACGGCGCTACCGACTCGTTTTTGCGTGAGCGGCCCCCCGCAGCAGTTTGCTCAGTTGTCGGTGCAGTGGCTCGGTTGTACTCCTGCTGTTGAGAAAATATCCCTGCCGACAGTTGTACGTAGCGAAGCGGGGCGTAAGCCATCGCCCGTCCCACTGGAATCTGCCGAATAATCCGGAAAATTTATAGATGAATCTAACCCCCCAAAACTCAGGTAAAGCTGGCTCTGGGGGGTTTAATTATTGCGATGTAACCTAGCAATTACACATCAATAGGTAATATTATTGAACAAAAGCTTTGATGAACAATGCAAATAATGTCCTATACGTGCTGGAGCTCTTCAGCCTTGAACCATGTCACCCTATGTATCACAAGCAGTTTTACTTGTAGACGGCTATAACATAATTGGACTTTGGCCTCGACTCCGAGAGAAGCGCGATCGCGACGAACTCGAAACAGCTCGCCGCGAGTTGATTGAGGTTTTAGTTAACTACAGCGCCGTTCAAGATTTTGAGGCCAGGCTGGTGTTTGACGCCCACTATCGAGATACTCCCGGCGTTAAAGAAATTATTACTAAAAATTTATCAGTGCACTACACTGACTTCGGTCAGACAGCAGATACTTATATTGAAAAATCTTGTGCTAGTTTGCGCTACGAGTTGCGATCGGTCAAAGGCAAAGGCCGCATGATTGTCGCCACCTCAGACCGAGCGCAGCAATTGACCGTAGTCGGCTACGGTGCCGAATGGATGTCCGCCGAACAACTAGCGGCTGACGTAGAATCCACCGCCCGCCGCAGCGAGCGCCGACACAAATCCCGCAAACAAAATTCCAGTCGCTTTCTCGCCAGTTCCCTCGATCCAGAATCCCAGCAGCGCCTCGCCAAGTTGAGAATGGGGCTGCATTAGCTGCTGAAACCCGCTCCCTGTCTGACAAAAAAAAAGTTTCTCAAAGGCCTTGCCAAATCGAGGAAGTTCAGCTATTGTTAGTAAATGTGGGTAACAAAAACCCCCAATCCTCGGTAGCTCAGTGGCAGAGCGGTCGGCTGTAATGAATGCAAGCCTTTGGTATCAACCAAAAGCCCTAGTGACATAGCAGCTCTATCCGGTAACGGATACTGAAAAATCGGGTGAATTCAAGGAAACCGCAGCACTTCGGGTGGCGGCAATCTTGAGCCAAGTCTGGCGAAAGGCAGCGGTTACGATCGCAAGTAGCCGGAAAGGTGCAGAGACTAGAGATGAGGAGCCTAACCAATAAATCTCATAGCGCCCGACATCCGACGACAAATCACAAACATGATTTGTAGGGATGATGAAATAGTCCGCCCCCTTCGGAAACGTTGGGATAAGTGTAACCGATTGGTCGTAGGTTCAAATCCTACCCGGGGAGTTAGTAAAAGTCTGAAGTTGGAATTTTCCAGCTTCAGACTTTTTGTTTTTAAGACTTGAGATGGTTTGGGGTCAAGCTTTCTGGTAGCGCCTTAATTCACATCCCTGTGAGTGTGAATTAACTCACCTTCCATAGGTATGGAAATATTCAACTTAGACAACTCCGGGTTTAATATCGCCTTGACAATACCAGAACTCACCATCACCTCCAAACAACCAAGGGCTTGATGAAGAGCTACTCGTGCGTGTTGCACAGAAAAACGTTCCTTAAACAGCAGTACCAACTGCCGATAAATTTGTTCAATGTACTGAGTGCGGCCCAAAATGTCAATCAGCAAACCATATAAACCTGTAACAGGCAAGCGCTGACCGTTCTTCACATAACACTTGATCTTGCTAATTTGACCAGCATCATAAACAGCTACAAACTCGACTTCCGCATCCAATAAATCTAACTGAAACACATTGTATGCCGAAAGTAGCCACGGAACCTCCTGCTGCGAGAAGCGTTGCATCACCTGTTTCATAGAACCCAAATCAAATCCAGCAATCACAGCTTGACCCAAAATATCATTCGTGAATCCGCCTTGAGCCAACCACTGAAAAGCTTTTTCCGGGCTTAAATTCAACCCAGAATCCCGCGCGATTTCCCTAGAATGCTCTTGTAAATCAGTGAACTGACCGTTAGCAGCGTACCAGTAATCCGCGAACCGAATGTGCTTTTTAACTCGGCTGCGCTGATTGTGATCGTATTGAGTTTTCAGCCAGTTAGCCTCGTGCTTCTGCTGCTCTAGTTCCAAAATTGTGTAAGCGACTTCACGGGCACCTGTGTGAGCTAAAGTCATGCCAGCAGCTAAAATTGGATCGGCAAAACCAGCAGCTTCTCCGACCAAAAACCAGTTTTCTCCTACTGTTCTATCAGCCAAAAATGACCAATCTTTTGTAGTTTCAATCTTTCCGGTACTGGTAGCATTAGCGATTAACTTGCTGATGCGGGGTTCGCTGTTGAGTGCTTGAGAATATATCTCCTCTGGCCGCTGTTTCATCTGCTTGTAATGTTCCGCAGGGCAAATAAAGCCGATACTGGTGCGAGTGGGGCCCAAGGGAATAAACCAAATCCACCCGTGACTCAAACTCATTACCTGTACGCGGGTGCCACCAACGCCAATTTTATCGGCCCATTCAGCGTTTGTCCAGTAGTCCCAGATAGCGATATTTTGCAACCGCGTCGGGCAGTGTGTTTCAATTCCTAAAACTCGCCGCAGCACGCCGATGTGGCCGGAGGCGTCGATGTAGTAGCGGGCAGTTATTTGTTCTTGCCGCAGGTGCAGGGTGGTAATGCGATCGCCCTCTGTATCTACTTTAACAACGGGGGTTTCTTCTCTTACTAAACATCCCATTTCTTCCGCGTGACGCAGCAAAATTTCGTCATATTTTGCTCGATCGACTTGGAAAGCAGTTTGCCGTCTCTGTCCCTCAAATTTAGCAGGACGCCGCTCATCTTTAAACTGTTCAGGCTTGATAAAATTAAAATCCCAAGGATTTGGATCTGTTCCCCAGCGATAGGTAGCACCGATTTTAATTGGGAAGTCGGCTGCTTCTACTTTGTCCCAACATCCCATTTCTTGAAGCACATCACTAATTTGAGGCAATTGACTTTCCCCAACGTGATCGCGAGGGAATTTTTCTTTCTCTAGGATTAGCACGCTCAGATTGGGATTGTATTTCTTGATCAGAGTGCCAGCAGTGCTTCCAGCGGGGCCGCCGCCCACAATTACAACGTCGTAATGGCTCATATCACAGAGAAATAGTAGATGCGAATTTTGGGCATTTACGAGAAAAATGTCTAACTATTCAGCCTCCAAATGAGCTAGGCTGAATAGTTATTTTCAACAGGTTTTATCTGAGATGTTGCACCATTCCCAAGAACTTGTAGGGGCGGGTTCACCAACCGCGTTAAATGGTACAAACAGGTTAAGTAAACCCGCCCCCACCCACGAAAAAGCCCCAATTAACATTAGTGCAACCTTTCAGTTTCCAACAGATTTTATCCCACTACTTTCTCATCTTCAGCTATGGGAGAAGTGTGAGAAATATCCAAATTCTCAGTCCAAGTGTGAGCAATATCCAGATTCTCAGTCCAAGTGTGAGCAATATCCAGATTCTCAGTCCAAGTGTGGATCAAATTCGGTTCTAGTTCATTCACGATCGTAGAAGAATTGCTGTTAAGTTGTGACATGATAGGTCTCCTTGTAAGTAATAGACTTTGTCTAATTCTAAGATCGATCTGGTTCTAAAAGTACCAAATTTTACATCTCGTAAGCTACGCAGCTTTTAAAGGTTGCAAAATCTCGCGGGGTTCGGTAAAAGGTTGGTCAAAACTATGGGTTTTTGCATAAACCAGAAGTTGATCGATCTGTTTCGTGAAAATTTCAAACAAATTTTCAACTATCTCAAAAATCTCTTGACGGCTCTCAATAGTCAGTGGTATGTTTTTGATCGATTGCTCAACATCCGGCGTCCCTGTAGTATGACCTGTTTCCACATCCAAATGAAAACAGCCAAAATAGATAAGCTCCTTTTTAGTAATTGATTGGAGTTCTTCGGCAATTGATGCTGTCGCTGACAAGAACACGTTACCCGATGCTTCTACCACTTCCAGGATTGCTAGCTTAGTGATTGGACTGGCTCCAAAAGCGTATCGAAAAATTTGATATGTTACCAACCGTGAAGCTTTTAGTTGTTCGCTCCAGACAAAATTCAAAGCATCGCTGAACTTCAAGGATTTGTTATTAATACCCAGTGTTTCCATGTCGGCCAAAAACCACAACCAGTGATGATCGTCTTCGTAAGTATGATTGTTGATCATTGCCTGAAGAGGATCGTTGGTTGGTTCTTCTCGGAAAATAGACTGGTTCAATTCACCAAAACTCATTGCAAAGTGAGCAATGCAGGGAGCGAAAGCTAGGCGTTGTCTTGGGTCTATGCTTTTGTCTCGCATAAACTCAAATAGCTCTGCTTTAGCAAATTCTTGCTTCTTCTTTTCAATCAATTCTAGGACTTCTTCCATTGTGATGCACCTGATTAATGAATCTATAGGCTAGTAACTTAATCACGACGCAAATGTGATTTAAATCAATAATTGTTGTGTTTGACATCACGTTTAATTATGTTCTCGATCGCCTAAACCTGCGTTTTCGTCCTCCGGGCGTCCCCTTCGTTGTTGGTTAGCGGACTCAAACGTTGAGCAAAACCTTGAGTATATAAAAATTTGTCTGTCATGTGTGCGATCGGCATCACAGAATTTGTTACAATATGGCAATTAACTGGGTGAGGTGTCAGACCGTACATGATTAAGTCGGAGTTCAAACCAGATGTTTGGCTGTCCGCCCGTCCAGACACTTTCAAAGTTTAGGCATCTCGCTATCTAAAAAATCCCTGAGTAATTACTTAGGTTGTAAGGTATCCCCAGTTACCAAATTTACAAAAAATACTTAGGTATAGTTCGCCAGAGATTCGATCGATATCAAGCGCAATGTTTACTAAAAATTTCGTCACAGAATAAAAGCCATGAATACACTTCCCGGTTACAAAATCACAGAAGTTGTTCAACTTGGTGTGAAGTCCATCATTTATCGCGCTGTCAGGGAATCTGATCGAGCGTCAGTCATTATTAAAACACTCAATACCGAGTACCCTACAATAGAAGAAATTACCCGTTTGAGACATGAATACAAAATTAGCTCGAATCTCAAACTCGAAGGGATTGTCAAACCCCATAGCTTAGAAAAATATAACAACAGTTTCGCTCTGATCTTAGAAGATTGTGGCGGTCAATCTCTCAAGCACCATCAAGCGGGTAAAAGCATTAAACTTCAGAAATTTTTGCCACTAGCTATTCAAGTGGCTCAAACTCTCGGAGAAGTGCATCAAAATCAGATTATTCATAAAGATATAAAACCCTCAAATATTATCATAACACCAGATTTCAAACAAGTAAAAATTACCGACTTTAGCATGGCGACGCGCCTATCGAGAGAAGTCCACCAAAATAGCAATACTATGGTGCTAGAAGGCACTCTAGGCTATATATCCCCAGAGCAAACTGGTCGGATGAACCGAGACCTCGACTACCGGACTGACTTGTACTCTCTAGGCATCACCTTTTATGAAATGCTAACAGGAGAGTTGCCTTTTAATTCAACCGACCCCTTAGAATTAATTCACAGCCACATTGCGGTGACGCCAGTTCCTCCCCATCAACTAAACAATCAAGTCCCGCAGATAATTTCATCCCTTGTCATGAAACTACTAGCTAAAAATGCCGAAGACAGATATCAAAGTGCCTTTGGAGTAAAAGCAGACCTGGAAAATTGTCTAACTCAGCTACAAACTACTGGCAAAATTGAAAATTTCATTCCAGGGACACTTGACAAATCTGGTCAATTTTTGATTCCCCAAAAACTCTACGGTCGCACACAAGAAGTCGCTGATTTGATGGCATCATTCGAGCGAGTCAGCTTTGGGAATACAGAGATGGTGTTGGTAAGCGGTTACTCAGGCATCGGTAAAACATCAGTTGTCAGTGAAATCCACAAACCAATTGTCAGGCAGCGGGGTTATTTTATTGCTGGGAAATTTGACCAATTTAAGCGGGATATTCCTTATGCTGCAATAACTCAAGCGTTTGAGTCATTGATGCAGCAGTTATTCACAAAAAGCTCAGAAGATTTGGTAATTTGGAAAGAAAAGCTTTTGTCACGGCTGGGTAATAACGGTGCAATTATTATTGATGTTGTTCCTTCAGTCGAAATAATCATTGGTTCGCAGCCTTCTGTTCCCAAATTGGGGCCGACAGAATCTCAAAATCGCTTTAATCGATTGTTCAAAGAATTCATGAATATGTTTGCCCGATCCGAACATCCATTAGTTCTATTTTTGGATGATTTGCAGTGGGCAGATTTAGCTTCCTTAAAATTGATTCAGGAATTAGTTACTGACCTGGATAGCCGATATTTTTTACTGATAGGAGCCTATCGAGATAACGAAGTGAATTCGACTCATCCGTTAGTTCAAACTGTCGAAAATATTCAACAGACTGGTGCTGCAGTGCATCAAATTATCCTCCCATGTTTAGATTTGAGCAGCGTCAATGAGCTAGTATGCGATACTTTGGGTAATCAAACTGAAAACTTAAAGTCTTTGACGGAGTTAATTTTTAATAAAACTGGCGGAAATCCATTTTTTCTGACTCAACTTATTTCAACTATTCACTCTGAACAACTATTAGTTTTTGATTTCACTATTGGTGCATGGCAGTGGGACATCACGGAAATTGAAGTCGCTGGTATTGCAGATTACAGTGTCGTTGAATTAGTTGCTCGGAATCTGCAACAACTGCCGGGGGAGACGCAGCAAGTATTAAAATTAGCTGCTTGTATGGGCAACCATTTTAATTTAGAAAATTTGGCAATTGTTCGGGAAAAATCAGGCTCGGAAACGGCGGCAGATTTATGGGATGCACTTCAAGCTGGTTTAATTCTGCCAATGAGCGATGCTTACAAAATTCCGATGTTTGATGAGGAAATCGTGAAAACACACCGAAGGGGCGGGACGCCCATCCCACAAAACAATCAAAATCATCCCGCAATTATGCAACGCTCAATTGATTACAGGTTTTTGCACGATCGCGTACAGCAAGCCGCCTATTCTCTCATCCCTGACTCCGAGAAAAAACAAACTCACTTAAAAATCGGCTTCATGCTATTGCACGGCCGGCACGGGGGCACCGCCCCTACGGCATCGGAGATAGCAGAAAATATCTTTGATATTGTCAACCAACTCAATATCGGGGTGGAATTCATCACAAATCAGGAACAGCGAATTGAACTAGCTAAATTGAATCTCATAGCAGGTAAGAAAGCTAAGGCTTGTGCCGCCTATCAAGCAGCGCTAAAATATTTTAATGCAGGTCTAGAACTTCTACCCGATGGGGTTTGGCAGAGTCACTACGATTTAATCATGGAAATCCATTCCGAAGCACTGGAAGCTTCCTATATAAATACCGATTTTGAGCGCTCATTTTACCTATCAAATGTTATTATGTCCCGCGCCAAAAAATTGCTAGACAAACTCCCCGTTTATGAGCTAAAAGTTATTTTTCACTTCAATCAAAATCAAGCCCAAGCTTCGATAGATATAGCTCTAGAAGCTTTGAAAATGCTGGGAGTGTACATACCTAAAAATCCACAAAGACTCAATATTTTAATGGAGCTATTTCGCACAAAACTAGCTTTAAGAAATAAGCAGATTGAGGATTTATTACAACTGCCACCAATGACTGACCCTAATAAAATTGCGGCTATACGGATTTTAACGAATATGGTTCCGGCTGCTTTTATAGCATTACCCGATATGTTCCCACTGATCGCTTTTAAAATTGTTACTCTTTCTCTTAAGTACGGGAATACGCCACTATCTAGTGTTGGGTATTCAAACTATGCTTCGCTCCAGTGTGGGGTGTTAGGCGATATGGATTCTGGATACCGATACGGTCAAATGGCTCAGGCACTTTTAGAACGATTCCACACCAACTTGTACAACTCTCAAATTTCACTAATTTTTAATGGTTTTATCCGTCACTGGTCTGAACACGTCACGGAAAGTCTTAGCGGTTTACTTGAGGGTATTCAGAGTGGACTGGAAACGGGAGATGTCAACAATGCTTGTTATTGTGCTAGTTTTTACAGCAATTATATATTTTTGAGTGGGGAACCTCTGGAGTCGGTGGAGACTAAGCAGAGTCACTATATTCAAATGTTGGTGAATTATAAGAATGAATTTATGATTTATCAAGCCAGAGTTGGATCACAAGTTGTCTTAAACTTACAAGGTAAAACAGCCAATCCTTGCCTATTGACTGGCGACAATTTTAATGAAGAAACTATGCTACCAAGATTAAGAGATGGTCAAAATAATCTGGTAATATTTCTAGTACATTTGTCTAAGTTATGGCTAAATTACCTATTTAAAGATTATGCAATATCTGCTGAAAATGCCATTATGGCATCAAATTATTCTGAGGCTGTGATGGGCATGATGTATGTTCCCCTCCACAATTTTTACTATTCCCTAGCACTCTTAGCTTTGTATCCCACAGCTTCAAAATTTGAACAGAAAAAATACTTAAAAAAAGTTGCTTCGCTTCAGAAAAAAATGAAGCATTGGGCTGTGAAATCTCCGAGGAATTATCAGCATAAATATGACTTGGTAGAGGCAGAGAAAGCGCGAGTATTGGGACAATATGAAAAAGCTGCTCTGTATTACGATCGAGCAGTGAAAGGAGCTTCGGAAAATGAATACATCCACGAAGAAGCGCTAGCCAACGAACGCGCGGCAGAATTTTATCTGGCTCGCGGTCGAAACAAAGTGGCTCAGAGTTATCTAATAGATGCTTACTACGGCTATATTCATTGGGGAGCAACCGCCAAGGTCAAACATTTGGAGTCAGAATATCCGATTTCTTTACCCCCTGTATCGGCAGGAAGAGCCAGCGGAGATCGAACTATTACTAGCACTAATTATAGCACGAGCAGCAGTCACAGCAGTTTATTGGATTTGACAACTGTTGTTAAAGCATCTCAAGCACTAGCTAGTGAAATTGTGTTAGACAAGTTGTTAGAAAAATTAATGAAAATGGCGATCGAGAATGCTGGGGCACAAAAAGGTTTTCTGTTGATGCCCAAGGCAGGCAAATTGCTGATTCAAGCAGCGGCATCGGTGGAGTCTTCCGATGTTGCAGTTGAACAATGCCCTAGAGTATCTCCTGCAGATGTTTTGCCAATAACCGTGATTAATTATGTTGAAAAAACGCACTTAGATGTAGTTTTAAGTCAGGCTGCTAGAGAAGGTCTATTTACAGACGATCCCTATATTAAAAGGCAGCAAGTGAAATCTGCGCTTTGTACTCCTATTCTGAATCAAAGCAAACTCGTAGGTCTCCTTTATCTGGAAAATAATTTAGCTACTGAAGCGTTTTCTCCAACTAGGTTGGAAGTTTTGAAAATACTTTCTTCCCAAGCTGCCATCTCTCTAGAAAATGCGGTACTTGTTGCTAATTTGTCGGAGGCTAAGGAACAGTTGGAGGATTATTCCCGGACGCTGGAGGTGAGAGTGGAAGAGCGCACGCAGGAATTAAAGACTAAAGAAGCTAAGCTGCAAGAAGCTCAAAAACTGGCGCACCTAGGCAACTGGGAATTTGATTTGGAGGGGGATAAATTAACTTGGTCGGAGGAAGTATTCCGAATTTTTGGCCTTGACCCTAAACTACCAGAACCGACTATTTTAGAACAGAGGAAGCAAATTCATCCAGATGACCTAAAGTTGTGGTTAGAGGCAGTAGAGCAGATTAGTCTATTAGGAAATCCTTGCGATTATGAGATGAGAATTTTGCGCGCTGATGGAGCTGTCAGATATATTTATCTTAAGGCGCAAGCTATTTTTGATGGCGGTAAGGTGATTAAGTTATTTGGGACGATACAGGACATTACGGATCGCAAGTTAGCGGAGGATGCTTTGCGACTGTCTGAGGGGCAATTGAGAGAAAAAGCGACACAATTAGAAGTTACTTTGTCCCAATTACGCTCGACGCAGACTCAACTAATTCAAACTGAAAAAATGTCTTCTTTGGGACAGTTGGTGGCGGGGGTTGCTCACGAAATTAATAATCCGATTAATTTCATTTATGGCAATGTTCTCCATGCTAGCGATTATAGCTCGGAGCTGCTGGGATTGATTGAGCTGTACCAGGAGTCTTACCCGAATGCTAATCCTGAGATTGTTGCTAGAACAGAAGATATTGACCTGGCTTTTATTCAAGAAGATTTGCCTAAAATTCTAAAATCAATGCAGGTTGGGGTCGATCGCGTTCGCAATATTGTGCTGTCGCTGCGGAATTTCTCACGCCTGGATGAAGCCGAGATGAAACCAGTGGATGTTCACTCCGGGATTGATTCGACTCTGCTAATTTTGCAGCACAGGTTGAAAAAGGATGCACTCGGACATGGGGTTGAGGTAGTTAAAGAATACGGTCAACTGCCGAACGTAAATTGTTATGCTTCTGGGTTAAATCAGGTGTTTATGAATATTTTGAGCAATGCAATTGATGCAGTGGAGTTAGGAGTTGGGCGACCGGAGACAACTGCCCAACTAGAAAATCCTTTATCTCCAATTTTTGAGCGAAGGATTAAGATTCGGACTGAGGTATGCGACCTAAACTTGGTGAGAATTTATATTGCTGATAATGGTCGGGGGATGACGGAGGAAGTACGATCGCGAATATTTGACCCTTTCTTTACTACAAAAGCTGTGGGAAAAGGTACTGGTTTAGGGTTGAGTATAAGTTATCAGATTGTGGTAGAGAAACACGGCGGGAAGCTAATGTGCTTTTCCGCGCCCGGTGAGGGGGCTGAGTTTGTGATTGAAATTCCCGTGAAGCAGTGAACTTTTTGTAAGGATCGTCAATTAAATAATTTCCCTTTTTTCTTGTGGGATGGGCCTAAGAGCCCGTCCTTTCTGGGCGGGCTCTTAGGCCCATCCCACAACAGTCATGAAAAGTGGATTTTATTTAATTCTCATCCCTAAGTTTTTATATATGTTTTTTTAACCGCCGATAAACGCCGATGAACGCAGATACAATTATATCTGCGTTCATCTGTGTTTATCTGCTGATATCTGGGGTTAAAAATTCTCAATTTCAATATTAAACATCGCGTTCTGTCCGCACCCATTTAGTTTGCCGCTTCAGGAGAAAACCTAGATACAAAGGGATTTTCCAAAGGATGTAAAAAGGTACAGATAAGAGAGTTGAGCCAGAAATATCGGCACGCCCGAATTTTGCCCAAGCGCCGACAATTGAAACTAAAATCAGCAATCCTTGTACTGCTAACAAGACGGCGGGAATTGAGGATGTTCCCAAAATTGCTGCTAGTAAAGAGGTGGCAAAAGCAGCTAGCCAGATCGCGACTAAAAGCGATAGGGGAGGGACGGATAAGTCGAGGGCGATCGCCAATAAGTCAAAACGTTTTTGTTCGACTGAAGCTGCTGTCAGCCGGGGAGTTTGAGTTAACAATGTCTGTATGTGACCGTGTTCCCACCTGGTTCTTTGACTTTTAGCTGCTTGCTGCTGCTGTGGCAAACAGCCGGTGACGTTGGCTTCGGGGCAGAATACTGTTGGGTGTCCGGCGATCGCCAAATCCAAACTCATCTGCATATCTTCAACAATATTACTGCTTGCTAGGGACACCGATCGAATTATCGACCAGGGAAAAGCCATGCCAGTACCTGTTAGTAATGATGGGAATCCTAACTGTTTTAATCCGCTGGGACGGACTAAGTTTTTCACAAGAAATGCTAAAGCAGAAATGGAATCTTTGGGAGTAGGATTTGGTGGCTGTTCCATGAGATAAGTTGCTTGCACTGGTCTTTGTTGAGCAACTGCAACCCTGGCTAATTTTTCTATAGAGTCTGGCCCACAGATGCAGTCGGCGTCAACCATGATGACTACTTCTGGGGGGTCGGATTCGATCGACTGCAAGCCAAAATCCAGTGCGTATCCTTTGCCCTTGCGTTGTGTGTCTTGGCGCTCGATCGCACTTGCACCGCAGTTACGGGCGATTTCTGCCGTGGCGTCCGTACAGTTGTCCGCAATCACTAAGAGGCGGTCTTGAGGTGTTAGCTGTGGCAATATGGTGGAGATGGTGGCGGCAATTCCTGCTGCTTCGTTGTAAGCGGGAATTAAAACTGCTACTTTGGGGCGGGGCGCTTTAGTTTCCGCTGTCTCGCCCTCGCCGGACAAGAAAGCTGCACTGCATTCTAGAAATAGAACTGCAACGGGAATTAGAAGGATCAGGGCGATCGCCAATAGCACAACATCAATCAATAGGAACATTAGCTGATTAATTTCCACAATTCTAGTACCTTAATTTAATTTTATTTTTTGCGTTCATTGAGTGTATTTAATCTTATTGCATCTTTGTTAACTCACTGCGCCACGCTATCTAAAGTATGATTATATCATGCCCGCCAACAATCACCCTTCTCACATTTGTTGTGAGAACTTAAGTCCTCCTAAAAATATTAGGACTAGCCTCCTCACTAAAAATTAATTTGATTGCGGTTGTGCGGTTTCCAGTAAGATCATATCATGTCAATTCTGACAATGTTAAGTCACTCAATTTAATTAAACATCAAACAAGCCCAGACTGGAGAAACCCGGTTTCAAAAAGAAACCAGGTTTCTACGTGTTCTATTTTTAATCCACTAAACACTTAGTCGATGTTTAACATCAAATCCGGTTGCAGGGGAATAATAAAATCGAGTCAAGAGTTAACACTTAACCATTCAGTTTTTAGACCCATCCTTCAACAGTCAACAGTCAACAGTCAACAATCATTTCGCTCGTGCAACCGGAATTGATATAACTCATCCCCTGTGGGTGGGAACTCAGGAAGTAATCTCCCAACTCAAAACTATGTTCAAGCTACGCTGCATCGCGGATAGCAACAGGTTCAGATTTTTTGGTGGTGAACTGTGCGGGGGGTGCAAATTCTCTTAGATATCTCGATATCGATCGCAAATATCCCACTTCTGCTTGAATCGAATCCAGGGTAGAAAGACTCTCAACTAAGTCATCAAACTCATCTGCCGTAACTCCAGCATTGTGCAAGACTTCTTGGCTAAGTCGCCCGCAAATTCCTTGCAGGAGGAGTTCGATAATCTCGCTATAGTCAGCGATTTCTGTTCCGTAACCTTGCAATTTCTTGGGATTGATTCCCCACTGCAAAATCTTCAACAAGTCTTCAGGCGCACTCCACGCAAAAGAGGAAGCAATGACTTCTTTTTCCGCTGCGACAAGAGCGTGCTTGATTTGCACTTCGGGGAAATCTGGATCGATGATTAAGCTTTCCAGCTTTGAAACTTGTTTATCTAATACGGGCAAAGAAAAAGGAGCTAATTCTACACTCACCATGTCGCCAGCATCGTTAACACTTCTAAAAGGATCTTCCAAGACATTAATTAGGAGGTGAATGTCTGTAGGCTTTTTCCAGTCAAACTGTCCTAGGAAAAACGGTTCTTCATATCCCGGCAAAAGTCCTTGAAAATAAATCGGCAGATTTTTGCCTGATTCAAGAATTTTATAAAGAGCTACTTCCAAGGTTTCTGTCGGCCAACCGAGATTACTTACTGCGACAAACTTCAGTTTGCCGGGAACGGACACAACCAAAGAATTCAGCAATAAATGTACGGCTTCGACCAGATTTTGAGCAGTTACGTAACGGTGGGGAGCGTGAACGTTGACAGTTTTACCTTGCTCTACTTTTTTGGACATTTGCTCGCAGAACAAGCTATTTTCCAACATATGGGTAAAGCGAACCATCCCGTAAGTGACATCTCCTTCTTGAGCTGCTTTAGCAAATTGCCATTCGGCAAACTTTTTCGAGGCGGCGTAAACTTCGGTTGTAAAATATCGAGATGTTTTGCCTGTAGAAGAGAAGATGCAATGTTCTACGCCGTATTCTTCGCAGAGTTGGATGATGTGTTTACATCCTAACAGGCTGGTTGTAACTGTTTCTCGGATTTTGATTTCAGCTAGTCCGGGTTGGCGTTGGGCTGCTAGGTGAAAAACAATTGCTGGTTTTTCTACCTCAAATATGTGTTTGAGCGCGTCGAGGTTGCGAATGTCGGCGGCATAGAAAGTTACAGCACCTTCTCTGGTAAAAAGCGGGAGATTTTCTTCGGGGTTGTGACATCGGGCGTTGTCTGCGGAAATGATTTTAGTTGCGCCTAATTCGAAGAGTTTTGCGATTAAGAAACGACCGACACATCCTTCTCCACCGGTGATGAGGATGGTTTTTCCTTTGATTTGGCTGCTGCAGGCGGATGCGTATAGGTGAATAGTGCGATCGCGCACGTCGCTAAAAGGTTCGCTTTCTAATTGTCCGTCTGCTTGATAGGCGGAGATTAGCTGTGCGGTGAGAGTTTGTAAGGCCGCGAGGATTTCAGGATCTTGGGGTTCCGGGGAACCGGGGCGAACTAGCTGCTGGATGCGATCGATTATTTCCGCTTTGCTGGCACCTTCAAACACTTCTCTTTGGTTAAATGCACTCTTCACTTTTTTTTCTCCTTTAAATTCTAGAAATACCCTTGCTGATAAGCGCGTTGTTAAACAAATTTTCGAGGAACAGAATCTTTAAAATTCTGGTGGGTTTTAGGATTTTTTCGACGACGAAAAGCTAGTTAATGGGAAAGACACGCGATCGGCTCGGCTTGTAGTTTTATTAAGCCCTTTTGTAACCTGCTTACTTCTGCGAGCTGCAAATATCGGCTAAGTCGGAATGTTTTCTGTCGAAAATTTGTCACTACAACTATATACTTAAATTGCTGATTGCTGCCAATACTCTGAACATATCTTTACTATTTCTTTGCAATAACCTGTGAGTTTTCACGTAATTTTAAAGTTTATGTAAAGTAGGGTCTACATTTAAAAAACTTAACAATACACTAGACATTGATTCTAGCACTTTACTATTTAATTAAAATGTATTTTTTGTTACTAAATGAAAGTGAAGCTTAAGTAAAAATACGCACAAAAATCTTAATCAAATATTTCCGTCTGCTCAAAATCTTGTTACTTGAGGGGTGGGGTAGTCCTGCAGTGCCTACCCCTGTATGTGTGCTGCTACTAGGCGCGAACGGTGCGTTCTTTTTTGCTGCCTTCAAAGCCGCGAGCGTCGGCAACATCGTAGCCTCCTGTCCGCAAGCGGCGGTCTAAATCGCTGGCTTCAGGAGAAGTTTTTGCTGCTTCTTCGATCGTCACTCTGCCTTCTAGCACCAGTTTGTAAAGACCTTGGTTGATAATCTGCATTCCTTCGTAAGTATCATGTTCCATCAACCGGAAAGCTTCATCATCAGCACCTTTCATCAAGTAATCGTGCATAGCAGGTGTATTCACCAAAATATCGTGAACTGCTACCCGACGGTTGTCAACTGTTGGCAGCAAAAGTTGGGCAATTACCGCTACTAAAGAATCGCAAATTTGAAGCCGCATCGCCTGTTGTTCTTCAGGTGGGTAGAGGTTCAACAACCGATTAATAGCGTTAATGGCGCTGCGAGTGTGGAGAGTTCCCAATACTAAGTGACCAGTTTGAGCTGCTTGCAAAGCTGTATTGATGGTAACTCTGTCGCGCATTTCCCCGATCAGAATTACATCGGGATCTTCCCGCAAAACTGCGCGCAAAGCCTGCTGAAACTCGTGGGTATGCAAGCCGACTTCCCGCTGGCTGACCAAGCATTTTTTAGAAGGATGAATGAATTCGATCGGGTCTTCAATTGTAACTACGTGCTTTTGCTCCATCTGATTGAGGTGGTCGATCATCGCAGCTACGGTTGTGGATTTCCCCGAACCGGTAGGCCCTGTAACCAATATTAATCCCTGCGATCGCAAAATGATATTTTTGAGAACTTCTGGCAACCTCAAGGAATCGATAGTAGGTATTTCCAAACTAATCAACCGCAATACTATGGCACCGCCGCTGAGGGAATCAAAACAGTTTAGCCGACACCGCACGAAGCCAGGGTAAAAAATTGCTGAGTCTAATTCCTTGGTAGTTGCAAACTGTTTTCTCTGTTCGGGGGTGAGAATTTCGGCTAGGTAATTTTCAAAAATTTCTGGGGTTACTTTGGGGTGGTTAGTTGCTACTTGCATCACGCCCCGAATCCGAAATCGAGGTAGTTGGCCGACTCGAATGTGAATGTCGGAAGCGCTCGCTGCATGGGCATCTCTGACCATTTGTTCGATCGTACTGACGGGTGTCTCAACAGGCCGCTGCTGCTGGGCTGCGGGGGGCACACTCGGCGCTGGAGGCGGTGCGGGAGTTGCAGCCAAGGGCGGGGGCGGTGGCGGTGTTCGTCGGCGGCCTTGAGCCTCTGGTTGAACGGGTGTAGGATTGTTTAATGGGTTCATTTTTTGGTCTCCAGTCAATCGATTTTAGATTTTAGATTTTAGATTTTAGATTTACTCCACAGATTAATCTGGGAGCAGGAACTAGAGTCTAAAATTTGGGCATCGACCCTGACTGAGTGTACGTGGCAGGGTATCCGTTTTTGGGCGGGTCAATGTAGATTTATTGCGAAAAAATGCCCGATTTATAATCTAATCCCTCGCAGCTAATTCGGTGTTAAATGCTGAGAATATTTTACAATTAGGCTTGATTGGGCGATCGAGTAATTAACAATTTTAACTCCTATGAACATCGGTCACAAAATTGCCGACTGGCTCGAAAATCGTGCTGTTACCCCTGCCTACGCCGGTTGGCTGCTGTCGGGGATGACGGTTTTCTTTTTTGGGTCGGCGACTAATACAATGTCTGGGTGGCTGTACGTGCTCAGCGGTGGGGGTTTGGCGCTGTTGGCAGTAGCGGCGGTTTTGCCGGGAAAATCGCTCCGTGCCTTGGAAGTCCGTCGCCGCCCGATCGAACCGGTGAGTGCGGGCGATCGAATCACCGTCGAACTAGAAATCGAAAATCGCGCCCGCCAACCTAAGACTTTGTTGCAAGTGATAGACATCTTGCCGTTTGTATTGGGAGAACCGGTTGTCCGCCCGATCGAAGTCATAGACCCTAACAGTATATACAGGGATACATACTATCTAGAAGTCCGGCAGCGCGGCGTCTATCGTTGGCAAGAGGTAAACTTGAGGACGGCGGCACCTTTAGGGTTGTTTTGGTGCAGACGCAGTCGCGCAGTCAAAGCGGTGGCGGTTGTGTATCCAAAGGTTTTGCCGTTGAGCACTTGTCCTTTGATCGATCGCATCGGTCAAGAAGACAGCCCGCAATTTTACAATCGCAGTCGATCGCAAACTGCTACCGAAGGTCTCACCCGCAACCTGAGACCTTACCGCCACGGAGACCCCACCCGCCTGATTCACTGGCGCACCAGCGCCCGCTACGGAGAACTGCGGGTGAGAGAGTTAGAAGTTGCAGCCGGCGGTCAAGAAATTATTATTGCTCTCGACAGCGCTGCGGCGTGGCAGCCAGAAGAATTTGAACGAGCCGTGACAGTAGCTGCGTCTCTTTACTTCTATGCTAGCAAGCGCCTGTTAAACGTCAAACTTTGGACTGCCGGGACTGGACTTGTTTCGGGGAACCGGGTAGTTTTGGAAACTTTAGCGGCGGTTAATGCTGGGGAAGATGCGATCGATAATCGGTCGAAACTGCCGATAATTTGGCTGACTCAAAACTCTGCAAGTTTAAACACTCTTTCCCCTGGCAGTCGCTGGGTACTTTGGTCGAGTGCCACTGCTGAAACAGGCGAAAAAATGTTAGTCAAACATGAGTTACCCGGTTTAGAAATTCGCTCCGATCGAACCTTAGAACTTCAGTTACAAGATCCTCTGGAAAGAGCGATTAGTTATTAAGTAAGATAGTCCACGAAAAAACCTGTGAAAGAGCGATTAGTTATGAAAATTGACTTGATTAATCTAAAATCTCAAGAAACATGATAAACTACAGAAGTATAATCCATAAACTTGAGCGTCTTACAGGAGCCGGCAATTGCTTGGCAAGTTAAGAGCAGGTTAGATTACTCGGACTCCGGTCGCAAACATCATATCTCATTCACCAAATAGGAGAAAAAATGAGTTTCTGGGAGAAATTAAAGCAGAACGTATCGCAAATGAACGATTCTCTGCAAACCAACATTTCCAAGTTTAAAAATAATGAGTTTGCTGAAGCCTCAATGGCCATCTGTGCATTGATTGCTGCTGCTGATGGCACTATCAATACCGAGGAAAGACAAAAAACGGCGGCTCTAATAATTTCCAATGAAACACTCCAAATTTTTCCGGCGTCGGAGTTGAAGCAAAAATTTGATTTTTATTGTGAGAAGCTCTCACAGGACTTCGATTTTGGTAAAATTGAGGCTATCCAAGCCATAGGGAAACTTAATAAAAAACTAGACCAAGGTCGTGCAGTCATCCAAATTGGCATTATTATCGGTGGTGCGGATGGTAATTTTGACAAAGATGAAAAGAAGGTTGTCAAAGAAGCTTGCCATGCTGTAGGCATTAATCCAGGGGAATTCGATCTCTAAATTCAGCTATTTTATGGTTCTAGCCAATCAATTATTCAAGGCTTTATATCTGCGAATAGCATTGTTCATTGAGTTTATTTGCTCTGAATGAAATGAGGGAGGCATTAAACTATGAACAGTATGAAGGAGTCCATTGTGCATGACATCGGTCGGAAGTGCAGAATGATCGAGTCCTAGTGTATGTCCTATTTCATGGGCAATGGTATTTGCAATTAAGTTAGATAGTTGATTGAGACTAAGGCTGGCATTGTAAGAAGCATAGAATACTTGATCGATCCGAATAATCGCCCGATCTGTAACCATTCCCGATTTGAAGCTAGCCACGCCGAGATAGTCAACCGGCTGGCTATCCACGAATATATAAACATGGGTAAAATCTTCCCCCCACTCTTTGCGATCGGGGGGATCGGAGGTCAAAAATACCTTGATGCTTCTAAATGCGCCGTAGAGTTTGGAGAAAGCGTCCATCAGTAGGGAAAAGATCGCTTCTTTATTTTCGGGTGCGACATCCATTCCTGATACATCTACCCAAATACAACGGCGAAAATCGCTATCATTATCAATTAGAACTCTTCCACAGGAAGGGCAAAACTCCCACTGAGGGTGGATACGGGAACGACAGCCGTGACAGCGGAGTTTGGGGGTTCTAGTCAGGTTTAGCCGTTGAGAGAGGGGGAGTTTTAGCTTGCGATTGTGTTTGGTTAAGTCTAGGCGATCGTACAGCGACATTGACTGAGTGTAGGAATTTTTTCTCGTAACATAACGTATTTTTCATCTCATGTAAATTACGCTGATTACTTCAGGTATTTCAACAAAACAAAGGGTATTCATCGTTGTTGTCCACTTCTGATTCCAGCAAGTAAGGAGCATCTATGTACCGAAGGAGTTGTTAAGCATAGGTTTTCACAAGTTCCTGTAACCCATTAACCTTAACACCGTTACCGATGGCTGCCATTTTCCACTCATTATTATGCTTGTAGATTTCTGCCATCAGCATCCCCGTCATGCCTTTGTATTCAGAACCTGAGAGGTTGTATTTTGCAAGTTCTTGATTATTAGACGTATTAACCAAACGCACAAACGCATTTTGAACTTGTCCGAAGTCTTGCTTGCGTGCAATGCAATCGTAAATGTTAACTGTAAAAACCAGTTTGACAATTTGCGAGGGAATTCGAGATAAATCGACGAGAATTTGCTCGTCATCTCCCTCTCCCGCTCCAGTCAAATTATCACCTAGATGCGTAATAGCTCCTGAACGGTGGGAGAGATTGCCAAAATAAACGATATTGGTCATATCATTCACTTTGTCATTTCCATCTAAACAAATCACTGAGGCATCCAGGTCATAATCGGGAGCACTGCTAAAAGCCCCAAACAAACCTCCACCGGAGCGTTTCGCCACATCCCACCCTAATCCGCACATCAGTTTTGTTAGCCCGGGTGCTTCTTTGGAAAGCGAGATGCGCTGTCCTTTTTGTAGGTTAATTCCCATGTGTTTTACCTTTTAGCTATAGCGATCGAGTAATGCTTGTAAACCACCTTGATAACCTGAGCCCACTGCATTGAGACGCCACTCGCCGTCTTTCCGGTAGAGTTCAGCCATGATCAGTGCTGTCTCTATGGAATAATCTTCTACCAGGTCATAGCGAACAGCTTCCTGTTGTGTTTGGGCATTAACGAGCCGCACGAAGGCATTTTGCACCTGACCAAAATTTTGACGGCGTTGCTGTGCTTCATGGATGGTTACAGTTACAAGAATTTTTTGGACATCATTAGGCACTTTTTTGAGGTTGATTTTGATAACTTCATCATCCCCCTCGCCGGCCCCCGTGAGATTATCTCCCAGGTGCTGCACTGATTTGTCGGGATCTGGACTTGTGAGATTGTTGTAAAAAATGAAGTGGTTGTCAGAAATTAATTTTTCGTTAGCACCTAAGAGGAACAATGATGAGTCTAGGTCAAAGTCAGAGCCCGTGTCTGTAGCTTTAACGTCCCATCCCAGTCCTATGAATACTTCTGAGAGACCGGGTGAAATTTTCTCAAGCGATATCCGTTGTCCTTTGCTCAGAGATACTGCCATGATTCAATCTTCCTCTTTATTAGAAGTGGTTATGGAGGGAGGCGCGGACTTGAAAACTTTTTTAAGTTTTTGCTGGAAATAGTTGTAGAATTTTTAATCTTAAATAATAAGAATATTAGCTAACTGTGCAGATGTCAATAGGGATGACAACTCTTAATTATTTTTTGGGTCTGAGTACAAAGTAATCATGCCCTGCCTCCCACAGTTGTGTATTCTCAACTTGGGTTATTGTGCTTGTGTATTTTGAACTCTCGGAACTTGACTCTGTTTTGTGATGCAAGTGACCATTACCAGGCCGTTTCCACAAGGCCCTCCGCTTGGAAGTCTCCTGTGATGCAATACCATCGACTTGTGGCGTCGATGGTGTTGCGACGGAGGCCCAACTCTTGAGCAACTTCGATTTTTTTCATGCCATTTAACTCGATCGCTCGGATGACCTGATGAAGGATGTATAAATGTACAGTTTGGGCCCAAAAGTCGGCGCGCTCGCTCTGCAAAACTGGCCACTAATTGTAGTCTATTTTCTAACCGACGAAAGCGGTTGCTATAGTTTAATTTAAATGCCGATCGGCTCGAATCGAACTCTTTGCCTGACAATAAAATCTCAATCCCTATCACTCCGTAGTGTCGGGGAGAATTTCGACTACATACTCCGGTACATATTCGGGTCGATTTTCGGGCCGATTCGGGGGCAAATTCTTGGGCAAATTCTCCGGTGGATGCTCGATCCTGACTCGCCGGATCGGAAGATTTGCAATTAGTGCTGTGGCCCGCTGGTCGCTCTCCAGCGAGAACTCAGACCCAGTGGTATCGATTTCCACGTAGCGAGACACCACCTCTAGAATTTCTCGGCGCATCGACTCAACCATTTCTGGGCTGAGTTCTGAGCGATCGTGGGCTAGAACCAGTTTGAGGCGCCGTTTTACCTCGTCGCGGCTGTTGTCAGGGGTGCGCGGGAAAAGTCGTTCGAGAAGTGTGTGTATCATGGGTCAGGCTGATTTGTCAAGGGTTAGGCATAGAAAACGTTATACGATTTTCGATTTTCGATTGGGGAATCACTCATTCCCTAATGGTTTAAAGTTGACCTACAGTTTCATTCTTTTTGGGAACTGGTGTCACTGGGGGAAAATTTGGGCTAGTTTTTTTGATGAAGTCGCTGCTGTTAAAGATCGATCGCCCATATTGCAGCACATCACATAATTTTAGTATTTAAGAACTTGCGGAGGCGAGTAAAGAAGTTTTCTCGATGGGGATTGAGATCTAGAAAATCAACTTTTTCGCCTTCTAAGCGGCGGGCAATATTGTCGAAGGCAGTTCCAGCTAAAGAGGCCGTTTCCGACAATACTAATGGTTCGCCTCGGTTGGTGGAAACGATGACGCGCTCGTCGTCGGGAACCACGCCTAACAGCGGAATGGCGAGGATTTCCCGCACGTCTTGCACCGACATCATATCATTTGCCAGCACCATTGCGGGTCTGATCCGGTTGACGATCAGGTTGATTTTCTTGACGTTGTTGGCTTCCAGCAGGCCGATGACTCGATCGGCATCGCGGACAGCAGCGATTTCGGGAGTGGTGACAATTATCCCTTCTTGAGCCGGCGCGATCGCATTTTGAAAACCTTGTTCAATGCCAGCAGGAGAGTCGATCAAAATATAGTCGTATTTTGCTCCCAACATCCCCACAAGCTGCTTCATTTGCTGGGCGCTGATGGCATCTTTCATCCGAGTTTGGGCAGCCGGCAACAGCACCAAGCGCGGCTGCCGCTTATCTTTCACCAAAGCTTGCTCTAATCGGCACTCTCCAGCGAGAACTTCTAATGCCGTGTAAACAATCCGATTTTCTAAGCCTAGCAGCAAGTCTAAATTTCTGAGACCGAAATCGGCATCAATTACAGCAACGTTGCGCCCCCGCTTAGCTAAAGCCATGCCGAGATTGGCTGTGGAGGTGGTTTTTCCTACCCCGCCTTTCCCTGATGTAACAACAATAATGCGAGCCATAAGCGATTTTAGATTTATTGGGAATTGATGATTGGGAATTAGTAACTGGTAATTGGGAATTGGTAATTGGGAATTGGTAATTGATTTTATTATTGGTTGATAATTAGCAATTATTATTTGGGAAGTTGGCAGTAATTTGTTATTCAGTGAATTAACTTAACACTCAAAACTGTCCTTGTAATACTAATTCTATATGAAACTGCACTTAATTTTAAAATCGTCCTTTAGTGGCTGATTTAGCCAAGGGAAAAATTATCAAGTGCAGGCTTAAAAAGAAATAGTATTACAAATTACCCATTACCAATTCCCAATTACCAATTACCGATTACTCATTACCCCCGACTAACTGCGATTTGTCAAAATCAGAGGCTCTACCGATCCGAATCCCTTGGGGCGTCACATAGGCGACTTCCGGGAAAAACTGAGCGGGTGAGGTTTCTGGGCCTCTGGCAACATACTTAGCAATCCTAATCACCATCGGTTCCATCTGCAAGGTCATAATCACGCTTTTGGTGTTGCCACCGGCACCGGCGTGCACGACTCCCCGCAAACGGCCCCAAACTAGGATATCGCCTCCGGCGATGACTGAGCCGCCGGGATTTACGTCTCCCAAAAGTACGACGGTGCCCGGATGGCGAATTTCTACGCCCGATCGCACTGTCATCTGCAAATATAAAGGTTCCGCCAGCGATTGCGGTTTTTCAGCGGCGGCTTTATTCAGGGAAGAAACCGGAGGCTGCTGTTCTACACAATAGCCTGCTGTAGCTGCGGCAACGGCGGTTTGGCGGCGACTGGTGTGGACTCGTTTGAGTTGCAGTTCCACTTCGGAGAGGGCATCGGCGATTTCTTGCAGTTGGCGGATATCTAAAAGTCGATCGTTCCCCATCAATTGTACTTCTGCGTTTGGCTGCCAAAAGCGTTCTCCTGCGTTCAGTCTGACTTTTAGCTGCTGCCAAAGTTCAGTCCAAGTCGAGGCGGAGGCTGTTGCGGGTTCGCTATTGGTTTCTGGGGGGAGTAGCAACAGTAGCTGTCCATCTTCGGTTTTGAGTCTGACTTGCAGCTCCAAGCTGACTTCGGGTGTTGATTGAGGGGCGGCAGCGGCTCCGGCGGTGGCATCGGGTGTCATGGACAGGTCTGAGTTCAGGTAGGGACAGGTTAACATCAATATTAGCTCGATCGGTCTTTTGGCTCAGCTTCGTTTGTGAACAAGATTTTTTTTATTAACCGCAGAGGGCGCAGAGGACACAGAGAAAGAGAATAGAGAGGAGAAGAGAGAAATAGTTTTGACAAGCTATAGCAATCCTCGCATCATTTGTGAATTTCTTACTCCGTCCCCGCGAGTTCGGGGAGAGTTGGGGAGGGGTAAAAAATTCACGACTCCTGCAAGGATTGCTATATGATAATTCAATAATAACGGGCTTACTAATTATTGATTTTTAATTACGTTATGCAACAAATTGAACGTTATCGCGGCAGTCTCCTAGGTTTAGCAGTTGGCGATGCTTTGGGAACAACTTTAGAGTTCTGTCGCCCCGGAACTTTTACACCTATTAACGATATGATTGGCGGTGGCCCGTTTCGACTGCAACCGGGTGAGTGGACGGATGATACTTCGATGGCGCTTTGTTTGGCCCAAAGTTTGATTGAGAAGCAAGGTTTCGATCCAGTCCATCAGTTAGAAACTTATTTGCGGTGGTGGCGAGACGGACATTTGAGCAGTACGGGCGAGTGTTTTGATATTGGCAATACGGTTCAGCAAGCTCTTTGGAAGTTTGAAGATACAAGAAAACCTTACTGCGGTTTTACCGATGCTCAGACTGCTGGCAACGGTTCGATTATGCGCTTGGCTCCCGTGCCTTTGTTTTATGCTACAAATCCTTTGGAAGTCATAGAAAAATCTGGAGAAAGTTCGAGAACTACTCACGGTGCTGCTACTTGTGTGGATGCTTGCCGTTATTTGGGTGCTTTAATTGCGGGGGCGGTGAATGGAGTTGCTAAAGATGTGTTGCTGTCGGAAAGATATTGTCCTATTTCGGGATATTGGGCCGCAAATCCGCTGGTAGCAGAGATTGATGAGATTGCGGCGGGTTCTTTTAAATTGCGACAACCTCCTGAAATTAAAGGTACTGGTTATGTTGTCAAGTCTTTGGAGGCGGCACTTTGGGCGTTTTACAACAGTTCTTCTTTTGCCGAAGGCTGTTTGTTGGCTGTGAATTTGGGCGACGATGCGGATACAACTGGTGCGGTTTACGGACAGTTGGCGGGGGCTTTTTACGGAGAATCTGGTATACCGGAAAAATGGCTCTCGCAATTAGCCGATCGCACTTTAATTGTATCTTTTGGCGATCGGCTTTTCTCTTTATCTAGTTAAAATCGATGTTTTAAATCAAGGGTGACAATTCCCAGGCATAACATAAATAATTGTAGATACTGTCAGGACTTGTTTCATGACAATATTGTATTACGTATGGAAGAAATTCTGTTGTTTTTATAGATAATTTGTTCAGCTCTTGAGCCTCACGCGCATTCCTCCCGTCACTCACCGGAGTACCGTTAGACTGCGGGACTCCTGCTGTTTTAATTGAAAAAGCGTGCATTTCTCGGACGCAGATAATACCCTTTCTTCACTATTTCATCGGGACACAGCATTGTTGTGTCCCTACTGTATGCCAGCGCGATCTCATTTGAAAAATACCCTGTTAATAAGTCAACTTTTCTTCGCCCGTAATTGGCAGTTTCCCACCTTCTCAAGACTCTTCACTAGCTCTTAGCTGAGTAGGTTGGCTACCTTGTTTGAGGTTGATGGTAATTTTTTTAGCTCCTTTGTTTTCCAGGTCTCGGATGTAGCCGGTCGATTTGTCAGAAGCTTCCTCTCTGCTGTCATAGGGCCCAAAGTAATAGGTACGCTTTGGCGAATCTGTATCAACTTCTACCCACCATTCGTCGCGTCGAGTGCTGCTAGTAGGTTGACCTAGTAGCCAAAAAGCCGTGAAAAACATACCCAACATAGAGATTTCAAACATATTTACCTCTGGGAAGACTTAAGTAGTTTTTACTCTTCTCAATTTATCAACGCAATGGGAGCGATCGCCTCATCCTCAGTGCTGATTTGACGCAGGTAATTTTTGAGAGTAAGTGCTGCATCAAATCAGCATTTTGGTGGAGGAGAGTTTTAGGCTGGGTGGCTGTAAGTCACTGCTAGACATACAAAGTCCGCAAGGTAAGGACTAGAAGAAGAGTGTGTTTATATTATTGTTGAGGTTTGAGTTAAGTCAAAACTCAACTTTTTTAAATCTCTACAGTTGCTGATAATTCTTCTTCGCAAATGGTAAGATGCGAAGGCTGACAGCGTTTGATGCGGATACTAACCCTTTTAGCTCCCTCGCTTTCGAGGTCTTCGACGTAGCCGGGAATATTGCTGGAGGCTTCTTTGTCGGTGTCGAAGGGGCCAAAATAGTAGGTACAGTGGGGCAAATCGGTGACAATTTCTACCCACCATTTCTCAGACCCGCGGTGGTTCGGCCCGGCCAACACGGACAAGACTGCAACGTAGATACAAAATAAATAAAATCCGAGCATCTTTATTCTTGAGGGTGGTTTAATTTATTATTTAAATCTATCAAAATAATTTGCCAGATCGAATCAACCTCAGTGCTGATTTTGCGTCGATCGACTTTAGATGCGAGATTTTATATCTTAGATTTTTCCTCCCATCTAAAATCTAAAGCAAAACCCGCCGGTGCGGGTTGTTTGCTAACTAAAAAATGCTCTTTTTCCAAACTAGATGGCTGGGCAAACCTCAGCTTGCTGAGGTTTAGCGCTTGCCTTTGGGGAACTGTTCGATACCAGCCCAACCGTAGAAAACCAGCTCGTCGTTCTGAACTCGGCAGCGGTCTACTCGCAGTTGAGTGCCTTCTAAGGCAAATTTGTCTAAGTCTAGCAAGTTATTTACGTGGGCAATTATAGCTTGACCCAAGTCTACTGCTTGCTCGTCACCGCCGTAAGTAACGCTGACAAATTGGATTTTGCGTCTGTCTTCTACTTGCAACTGAGCTGTAATATCTATTTTGACCGGTTCGCTGGCCTCGCCTACGGTAATTTCGGACTGAAGCCGAATTGATTTGTCGGTTCCGAAGCTGACTTCAGTGTTTTGAAAGTGCAGAGATTGCTCTTGGTACTTCAGCTTCTGGAGTTTTTCAACTACAAAAGGTGTATTGAATGAGGTGGTTAAATCCGATCGACTTAAGACTACTCGCATATTTGCCTGGGTAGGCTGCCGTAATTTCACTTGACCTGCAAAAATCGCCCCAAAATCAATGGAGAGTGCTTGCAGATAGAGTTCCATCACTTCTATGCGAAGGCCGTTGTACATCAACATACCTTTGCCAACGAAGTCGAAACCGTCGATGCTTCCCTGCAAGAGTTTGGCTACTGGTTCGACTCGGATGTTGGCCTCGGCCTTTTCAGAACGCTTGAATAAGGCTGCGATCGCAGCTCCTGCTACTTTACTAACAAGGCGATCGCCACTTTGACCTTGAAAGGATGTACCGCTAAACAAAGCTGCTACCATTTATTCGTTTGCTCATCTACAGTCGCCATTATAACCTCATATTAAGAAATGTAAAAATTGCTTGTGCTTATTCACCTCATAAGCAGATCTTGTTTTTTGTCTGTCTTCAAAACAACATTGTTGAAATTTAAGGGCTCAGGGGGGTGCCTTGGAGACAGGCGCGATCGAGCAAAGCTCCATCCCAAAGGGTTTGTTCCATCATGGCGCAAAGCAAATTAGCCCCGGTCAAGTTAGCGCCGCGCAGTACGGCTCCATTCAGGATCGCTTCTTCCAAGTCAGCTCCCGATAAATCAGCGCCGGATAAATTGGCATGGCTCAAATCGGCACCAAGCAAAATTGCCCTAGCCAAAGCAGCGCCCCGCAAATCGGCGCCGCGCAAATCGACACCGCTCAAATCCAAATTGCCGATGGATGCCCCCGTCAAAAAAGCACCCCCAAAACTGGCGTCGCGGACTAAAGCGTTAGCGAAGGAAGCTCCCCGCAAATCGGCATTCCGAAAATCTGCCCCTCGCAGGTTGGCGCCGCTCAAGTCAGCGCCGCGGAGGTTGGCTCGCAATACTGCCCGCTGCAAGTTAGCGCCGGCGAGATTAGTTCCACTCAAGTTGGCTTGAGACAAGTTAGCACCGGCGAGATCCGCTCCCGCTAAGTCTTGGCCGGCTAAATCAGTGCCGGCCAACATCAAAATTTTGCCTTTGCGTATGGCTTCGAGGTCATTAGTCATTAGTCAGTTGTCAGTTGTTGGTTGTCAGTTGTTGGTTAACAGTCAACAGTCAACAGTCAACAGTCAACAGTCAACAGTCAACAGTCGAGTTATTTTATAATGCCGGAGCGGCCGAGGTCGTTCGATCGCCCTCCTCCAACCACACGTTAGGCAGTTGGCTTGGGCGAGTTGGTAACTCCATCAAACCAATTTCTGTCATTCTGACGACGTTGCTGAGAGTTTCCAGCAAAGCCGGATCGAAGCGAGTGCCCGACAGTTCGCGGCACTGTTCCAAAGCTTCGCTCAAACTCAAAGCCGGACGATCGCCACGTGGTTGAGTCAGTTCTTGAAAATAAGCGACTAACCCCAAAATCCGCGAAGTCATCGGTATCGCTTCGGCTCGCAAACCCTCTGGCCTGCCGCTGCCGTCCCAATATTCAAGTTTATGCTTGACAATTTCCGCTACAGGTGCTAGTTCCGGCATTGCTTGCAGCAGTTGGGAACCAATGAAACTGCGATCGCGCCAAAACGAGAAAGTTGCTTCGTCAAAAGCATCGGGAGTGCGATCGAACACCTCATTCGGGGCCGAAATTAAGCCGACTCGAAATAGCAATCCAGCCAGCCGCAGCCTCCGCAACTGCAAAGCCGGCAAATCCAGCAGTTGACCCAAAGTTTCCGACAAAGCCGCCACCTGCAAGGACGCTGTAGGATTTGAGGTATCGCGTTCGTCCACGCGCTGGGCCATTCGCAGAAAAGCTTGAAGTTTGTTAGCGTTCAAATTACGACTGACACGCAAAGCTTGACCTTCCAATTCCCACAACTCGCGGGTTTGGCGGTTAATTGCTACCATTTGCTGCTGAGAACTTTGCAGGTAAGTGACTATCCGCGATACCACGCCACTAATGTCGGCCAAGGGCGGGCCTTTGGTTGCCAGGATTTCGTGGTGCATTTCCAGCAAAGTGTCTGCCAGAGGAGAGTTGTAATGTCGCGTCTGTTCTATAAAAATTTCTGCTGCAGCCGACACCAAAGACTGGTCAAACGACCACAAACCGTAGAACTTTCGTTCTGTATCTACTTCTGGCTTGCCCTCGGGCAAGTATTCCCGATCTGAAAGTTCGCGACAAAGCACCATTGCTTTGTATGTCGGGGCGAGGATGATTAAATTCCATTCTTGGATTATGGGGTCGTTTTCATCGAGATTTATTAAAGATACATTTTCTAATTGCCCGGTTTTGTGGGTAGCGAAACCGCTGTCGGCTACTGCACCTATGACAACGCGCCTAGAGGCATTAGCAATATCTAGGTAGCGATCGGCTTCCTGTAAATACCATTTACCCTGCTGAAACGTTACCAAAACTAAGGGTTGGAGTTCGCTCTTGTCCCCGCCACTGGTTTGCAAGATGTGGTCTTCTAGGGCGTGACATAGGGCTACTAGGGTGTTTTTGAAGTATACCCCGTAGCTAGAAGGCAGTTTTCCGTCGGGAAGTGTAGCTTGTAGTCTAGCGAGAGTTGATTCTGGATTCATTGCAAATGGCGGTGCCGGCTCTTAACTTAATTGTACCGGGCGATCGAACTTCTCGAAAAGACTTTTGGCAAAAATCCGAGTTTTTGAGTTTTCACCGCTTTGCAACCGAGTCAATCGATTTTAGATTTTAGATTTTAGATTTTAGATTTTAGAATTGAAGCATTGACCCCACCGATAAATACGTTCGGCAAGTTTCATCGGATACAGGTTTCTTATTTCACCGGTCCTGAGTCTGCTTTCGGAATGAATCTGGGGGCTTGTATGCTGGATGCTTTCGGGCAATGTAGAGTGCGCCGAAGACTACCTGATTAATTTTAGCAATTTTCTGGAAACCCTCTGTCTTTGGCTAAGTTTTTTTCAGACGAGAAACCAGCCGAGAGGAAGACGGTAAATGACTTAGGTATTAACTACTATTTTGAAAACAATATTATTAGGAATTCTGAGCGTGCTTCAACAAAATAGAAGTTTAGGGGAACAGGCGATCGACAAAGTGGCAGAGATTGCTATTACGAGCAAATTAGACGAATCCGAAACTTTGTCTGTCACAGTCAACACCGATCCGATCCAGCTAGCCCAGGGCTCAGTAGAGGCCGTTGCCGTTGAGGGCACAGGGTTGGTAATGCAGCAAGATTTGCGCGTGGAAGAATTGCAAATTCACGTCAAGGATATTGCTGTCAATCCCCTCACCGCTATGTTTGGCAAAATTGAACTGAACGGGCCTGCCTTCGGTGGGGCGCGCGCAGTTTTAACAGAAAGCGATATCAACCGCGCTTTTAATTCCGAATACATCAGCAGGAAACTGAAAAACTTAAAAGTTACTGTTGACGGACAACTGCGGACAATAGACGTTAAAACTATTGAGTGCCAATTGCTAGCCGGAAAAATCGCTTTAAATGCTGAGATATGGGTGCAGGAAACTGCCTCCAATGAAAAAATTTATTTTACAGCAAAACCTGAGATCGCAGCGGGCGGTTGGGCAATTTCTCTTCAGGATGTCGAGTATCCCGAAAACAAGGAATTTTCGCCGGAGTTAACTGAAGCTTTGGCGGACAAAGCTGGTGAGGTTTTAAACTTGCGAAATTTTGAAATTGAGGGAATGTCCCTGCGAATTCAGCAGCTAAATGTGGAAGCTGGTGTGCTAACTTTGCAAGCTGAAGCGAAAGTCGAACAATTCCCTAATTAGGAGCTTGTAGGGTGGGTCAGAAACAAAAAACTCTTCAATTCCTCCAACTATTGGAACTGGCGCACCCTATGATTATGCTTGGCTTTGGAAAAATAGCCGCCGTTGATGAAATCCCTCTAAAGTTATAAAAAAGTCGATAGCAACTGGCACCAAAGTATCACCGCCGTTAGAGGCAGGGATGGGGACTTAACTTTTACTCTTAACAAGTAGTAGTAAAAATTTGGAAAAGTTTTGTGAACACTGTAACTGCTTTTTTTAAAAGACTGCGTATCGGTCAATTTTTGAGTCAATTGTTGACTGTATTTATGGCAGGTGTGCTGCTGTTTACCAGTACCGCTTGCAATGCGGGCGATGTTCGAGGAGCTCGGCCTGAGAATCCTCCCGTTCAAGCTGGAGGAATGAATAACCCTCACAAGGGTGGCGGTGATGGATACACGAATTATAAAACCTCCACAGATCCTAAAGTAAATCAGTCCCCTGCTCAAGCAGAAAAGAATCGGGCTGATTTGGCGATTATCGGCGATCGTCTCCTGGCTGCGACTACCGCTGAATCTAATTCCTCAAAGCTGCTTTATCCGGGTTCTGCACCGATGGAAACTGACAAGTTCGACCTCGAACTCGGCGGAGATAAAACTCTGTTAGAAGCGCCAGACGGACAGCCGGCTAAGGCTCAACCCGTATTCGATCGCAGCGATCCCGATGCCAATATTTTAGAGAGAGTAGGCGCCGCCTTTAAGGATGCTTCTGGTTTCCTCCAAGATAGCGCTGAAGATGCCAAGGAAAGCTCGGTTACGAAACTCAATCCGCTGCAAAAATAAGCTAGCATAACTGGCGCGGTATCGCCGATTTGTAGGGGTTTTTTCAGAATAGCCCCTACACTATATTCACAAGTATTTATCCAGAAATTCTATATCTGTCTTGGACGCAGAATCTCTAGGTGCGCTGGACGCACCTTACCCTATATTAATCCTCTAAAATTACTTTTTTCGTAAGTCCTGTATATCTATGGTGCTTATGGCGCACCTTACGTTATATGTATCATGTAAAACTACTTACTTTTTTCGTAAGCCCTGTATATTTAGGATGCTTAGGGCGCACATTACCGATATTTGATATTTTAGATGGGGATTTTAAATTTCTAGGACTTGTGCAAAAAATGGGAAAATGAACCATTGAAATTGCAGCGCTCCGGCTGGCAATGACAAACTCGCACTGACCGAGTTTTCTCATTAATTAATGCACAAGTCCTGCTTTTATTCCTCTAAAGAAACTTTGTTTTATTTACCTTTGGAGTCAGAAACATCAGCAATCAAATCGTCTTTATCAACTTTCGGTACAAAATCAGGGCGTTCTTTGGATTCCCAACCGGGTGGGCGCTTGGAGTTGTACCAGGCGATCGACCCGATCGTAACTGCGGCAACAAAGCCAACACCAAGAACTGCTATTGGAGCCGTCAAGCTGACACTTGATTCCGGCACTGGCTGCTGCATCAGCAGATCGATCGCTACTCGCTTGATGGGTGCAACAAGAACTCCCATAGGAGTTGTCAAGCTGATATCTATCATTAAGCTAAATCCTTATCTACTCTACTTTTACATTATCTTAAGTGCTAATGCCGTTTGGTTGATATATCGGAAGACAGAAAAATTGACAGAATTGAGGTCATAATGTTTAGAGGTTGAAAATAGGAGAGCAGATTTTATGCCGTTGGGGACAATAGCATTGCTGTTGGCTGCGAGTTTCAGCCTGGGTGCTTTACCGCTAACGGGATGGACGGTGCGAGTGTTTAGCCGCCGAGATTTGAGGGCGCTGGGCACGGGGAATGTTGGCGTGTCTGCTGCTTTCATTCACGGGGGGAAATTAGCGGGAATTGCGGCGGTGTTGGCGGAAATTGCCAGGGGTATTTTGCCGGTTTTGGCGGGGCGATTTTGCTTCCCGGATGCACCTGCGATCGCACTTGCCCTGTTAATTCCTCTAGTTGCGGGCAGATATGCGATCGCCGGAGGTGGAGGCGTGACCAATGCTGTTTGGGGTCTTTTGGTATTTTCGCCGCCGGTGGCTGTATCATCGGGCATTTGGGGGCTGCTGGTGTGGGGTTTGGCACAGCGGTGGTGGGGTGAGGGCGATCGGGCGAGACTCTTTGCTTCCCGTTGCGGGTGTCTGTGTACCCCAATCTGGGTTTGGGTGTGGCGACAATCAATGCCGGAATTTTTAGCAGCAGCAGGATTAGCTTTGTTGTTAGCAGCAATTAATTTCAGTCAAGGTGATGATATGGCTTTATCTAAATCAGAACAATTGTTTTCTCTTGATGACTCGTTAGATGCTGCAATCTGCGGTGATAAAGCGGCTAAATTGTCTCAACTCAAACGAGCCGGATTTAACGTACCTGCTGGTTGGATATTATCACAAGAAGCGGGCATCGGGCATGGGGCATCGGGCATCGGGTATCGAGGAAATAGTGATGAATTGTCAATTCCCCATGCTTTGATTCAAAATCTAAAATCCAAAATCCAAAATCGAATGATTGTGCGTTCTTCTGCTGCGGGAGAAGATGGCGATACGAGTTCAGCCGCCGGACAATATCAAACTATTGGCCCTGTTTTCACTGAAGCAGAATTACTCGACGGCATTAATCGCTGCCGCCAGTCTTATTGGACTTCCGAAGCTGTGGCTTACCGCCGACAGCGACAATTGCCAGACACCAAAATGGCTGTATTAATTCAGCCTTATATTGACAGCGAATTTGCGGGAGTGATGTTCAGTCGCAATCCTTTAGATGGCGGTTCCCAGGTAATTATAGAAGCTTTACCGGGAGGAGCAGAAGCTGTTGTCGGCGGACAATGTACTCCGGTTCATTTAGAAATTGATTTTAGTAAACCTGAATCATTAGAAAACAAATTAACTGAACTTCAAAGTAATTCAATTATTGCTCAACCCATTTTAGCAGAATTGGTGAAACAAGCCCAAGCGATTGAAGCATTTTTTCACGGAATCCCGCAGGATATTGAGTGGAGTTGGGACGGGGAAAAAGTTTGGATTTTGCAAAGCCGCCCAATTACAAATTTACAGCCGTTTTGGACGCGCACTATTGCAGCAGAAGTGATTCCCGGTGCAATTCGCCCCCTAACTTGGTCGATTAATCGGCCGCTGACTTGCGGGGTTTGGGGGGAGATTTTCAAGGTGGTTTTGGGCGATCGCGCCAGTGGCTTAAACTTTAATGAAACGGCAACTTTGCTGGGTTCTCATGCCTATTTTAATGCTACTTTGTTGGGCGAAATCTTTCGGATGATGGGATTGCCGGAGCAGGGTTTGGAATTTTTGCTGAGAGGGCAAAAGATGGGCAAGCCGCCTTTGGGGAAGATTTTGCCTTCTTTGCCTGGTTTGTGGCGTCTGGTGCAGCGAGAAAGGGCGCTCAATGCAGAATTTAAGGGCGATCGTAGTTCTATTTTCCTCCCGGCACTGCAAAGTCTGGAGAAGGAAGAAGGAAGAGGGAAGAAGGAAGAAGGAAGAGGTTGGAGCGAAGAAGAAATATTAATGCCCAATGCCCAATGCCCAAGGCTCGATTATCAATATTTGTTGGAATTGTTGGAGAGAGCGGAGCAAATTCAGGAGTGGCTGAAACCGATTACTTACTACAATATATTAGGGCCGATCGGGCTGGCTATTCGCAAGGCAATTTTTCGCGTTAATGATGACTGGCTGGCTAATGACAGCGCTCCTGAAATTGCTTCGGTGCGAGCTTTACAGCAGTTGGCTCAGAAATTGCGACAAGCTGGTGTTTCGCAGTCTGACGAAACTGGTTCAGTCGCAGATTTAGCACAGACATTTGCGGAAACTCCGGCTTTACAAGCAGATTTTGAAAAGTGGCTTGATATTTACGGATATTTGAGCGAGGTGGGAACGGATATTGCTGTTCCTACTTGGCGAGAACAACCGGAAGTTTATCAAAAGTTGCTAATAAATATGGCTCAAAAAGCCGAAAATAATTTAGTTGAAAAGCGTGAAACAAAATTGACTTTTTCGCAGAAGTGGCGATTAGATAAATGTCAAGAAAGAGCGCTTGTCAAAAACGAAATTAGCGAAATTTACGCGCGGTTGTTGGCTCATTTACGGTGGACTTTTTTGGAGATTGAAGCTTGCGGATTGGCAATGCAGGTGTTTCAGGAAAGCGGGGATATTTTTTATCTGGAATTTGGGGAAATTCAGCAGTGGATTCGCAGCGGCGCGAGTGTTTCTTTTCAGGATACAATTAGCCAAAGGCGCCAACAGTTAAAAGCCGATCGCGATCGCCCGATTCCCCCTGTAGTCTACGGCAATTTGCTGCCGAATTCTCAGACAAGGGCGATCGACTCCGCAACATCGGAAACTAATATCATCCAGGGAATTCCAGCAAGTATTGGTAGTGTCGAAGGCTTTGTCAAGATTTGCCGCACTGCGAGCACGGATTTAGGAGAAAATGCGATCGCAGTAGTTCCTTACACCGATGCAGGTTGGGCACCGCTGCTATTAGGAGCAACAGCAATTATCGCCGAAGTTGGCGGCCAACTATCTCACGGAGCAATAATCGCTCGCGAGTACAAAATTCCCGCAGTTATGAATATTGCTGAAGCTACAACTCGCTTCCGAGACGGTCAAAAAGTGCGAGTAGACGGGTATCTCGGCACTGTAGAACTGCTGGAATAATTAGGAACAGGCAAGATGCCTGTTCCACAAAGAGTTGATTTCTTGTGGAACAGGCATCTTGCCTGTTCCTAAAAAGATTATTGAAAATGGTGCAACATCTCAGCAATCTCGTAAACCCGTCCCAACTTTCCTAGGCTGTTAAGAAATTCTGGAGAACATAATTCCCCAGATTTCTACCCGCACTCAAACCATTTACGTTAGCACTCATGAAATGAATCCCTCCGTAAATTCGACTTATACCCGATTCGTCGGCCGCTTCGCTGAAGTTCTCGTAGGTTCGCAAAGTGTTGACAGATGGATCGCCTCGATCGGCAAAGCCGTAATCTGAACCAAATACAGCACTCATAACAGGATCGGCGGCACCACTAAAGGTACTGTGGCCCGAGGTATACTCAGGGAACGGCGGAGTAGTTAGCAGAGGCGTCCACAGGGGGTCGGCTGTCGTGTTGGGATTGTTGTCTGTGTCAGCTTGGCGGATAGCTGTCAGCGGCCGCCATAAATTGTACTGGTACTTGGCATCCCAGCAACTAATAGCTGCATCGGCGAGAGCAATATTCAGCAGGGCGAATAAGCGGGCGCTATCTTCTAAGGATTGACCAGTGAGAGTCGCTGTTTCTTCGGCGATTTGGTTCCAGTGACCCGGAGGGGTAAACGTCCCAGCGCCGTTGGCCCAGAATTTGGCGATGACTGTTTGGTCTGGGGTGCGTGTGAGGCTGTCACTTTTGCCGATTTCTTGGACGTAGTTAACTTCCTCTGCGTACTTCGCGCTGTCAAGGGCGGGCGGGCCGGGCGGGCGGAACTGAGAACCGCTAGTCATGGCAAAGGGAGTAACTTCTCCCCACTGTGGTGCCAGCGGGGCGGCAAGGGCGGGGGGAGTCGGAACCCAACTGCCAAGGTTGCTTGAGGGGTTGTACTCCACTACTTTGGCGATGCCGTCTGTATTCCGCAAACTGATAATTTGGTCGGCAACTTGCTGTCCGAGGGCAATCCCGTCTTCTTTAGCTTTGCCATCGGTAATTTTAGCTAAAGACGATGCGTATACTTCGTTGAATGTGGCTGCTTGCGCTGGGTAGACGCTGACTAAGACGCGATGGGCGGCTGCGGCGGTGGCAGCTTCTGCTGATGTGCCTGCTGGTGCATCTATGTTGACCTGGTAAGGGCTGTATTTTTTGCCGATCGAGTTAACAGCATCGTAAATGGCTGCGTGAACCATTGCCATGTTGCGGGAGGCCAGAGGAGGCGCACTGTTGGCTGTCCGCACTGCATTCAGCATGACTCCGTTCCACTCAATGACAGGGTTTCCCGATAGCTGATTGGTGAATTGGTCGCGGTTGATTGTGTTGCTGTTGACTCCCGGTAATACTACTAAATACTCGCCCGTGAGTTTGTCTTGAATTATGGTGCTGTTGCTGTTAGCGCCGGTGCCTTGCTGGATGTTTAAATCTTCAAAGCCCAGGCCGTCTAGCAATCGAATTTTGTCATTGCCGTTGCCGAAGTCGGCGATGTTATCGGCTGTGGCTAAAGTTGGGCCGCCGCTGCCTTTAGCAATGGCAAATATATCATCGCCTGTGCCGCCGCTCACGGTATCGCTACCGGCGCCCGCATAGATGATATCGTTGCCGGAATCGCCACCAATTAGGTCGCTGCCTTTGCCTCCCCAGAGGATGTCGTCGTCTGCACCGCCAATGATAGTATCGTTGCCTTGGTCGCCGCAGATTTTGTCTTTGCCGACATCGCCTTCGAGATAGTCGTCTCCGCTGTTGGCATAAATTATGTCGTTGCCATCCAAAGCGTTAAATCTGTCTGGTTGGGTGGTTCCTTCGAGATAGTCAAATTGAGGACTAGGGGTCAGGGATGCCATGTTGATTTATTGGATATTTTGATTAAATCGCAAAGGTTTCGTAAACTCTGTAGATGCTTAAGTCTGTTTACCCCAGATTTAATATTATTAAACTTTGTTGTTCGTAAGCAAACGCCACAATAAAGGTTTATTAAATCTTTAACATTTAATGGGTTTTTGATGAACTTTTGCGCTGTAAATGTAAGTCAAAATACTCTTTAAAAAAGTTCCTCAAACAGTCCCATTTTGTTAAATCTTTACAAAAAAACATTTTTTTTAAATTTTTATATAACCCCTATTCCCATATCATAAATGAGCGGATTGTGTAACGGACTAAGTAGATATTTATTAAGCACTCCTCAAAGCTGCGATCGGGTCGAGTTTGGCGGCTTGGCGGGCGGGGACAACGCCGAAGAAGAGGCCTACTGCACCGGATACACTGACAGCAAGGGCGATCGCCACGGGTGATATTCCAGCTTGCAAAGGCGTGAAATTACCTACAAGCAAGATACCACCGACACCTACGCAAGTACCGACTATCCCTCCGGCAGCGGATAAAATCACAGCTTCGACAATAAATTGAAACAAGATATCTTGTTGAGATGCGCCGATCGCCTTTCTGAGCCCAATTTCCTGAGTGCGTTCGCTAACGGACACAAGCATAATGTTCATAATCCCAATTCCGCCGACTAATAGGGAAATGCTGGCAACAGCAGTTAACATCAGAGTCAAAGCGCCGGAAATGGCCCCCATTCTTGCCATTAAATCTTTCTGATTTCTGACAGTAAAATCATCTTCGGTAGTAATTTTGTGCCGCAATCTCAGCAAGTTTTCTACCTGAAATTGCGCCGCGTCCATTTGCGATTCATCTTTAATCGAAATAAATATCGACGTGACAGCCAAACCGTAGGGAGATTTGCGCCCGACTATGCGATTGGCCATTGTGGTGATCGGCACAGCGGCGGAATTATCAAAATTCGTACCAAAAGATGTGCCTTTGGGCGCCAATACTCCAATTACTTTGACGCTGACATTTTTGATCCGCACTTGTTCGCCCAAGGGATTTGTATTGCCAAAAAGTTTCTCGGCCAATTCTGAACCGAGCACTACAACTTGGTTACTTTGCTTAACATCAAGTTCGGTCAAAAACCGCCCTTTTGCCATTTCAAAGCTTCTAACTTCTAGAAACTCTGGAATTGTGCCAAAAATTAGAGACGAAACATTTTTGTTGCTGTAGCGAACTATTTCAGAACTGTTAAGTTCTGCTGACACGCCTTGAACGGATGGGACTTGAGTTGCGATCGCCTTTGCGTCTGGCAGTACGAGAGTTTGAGGCGCACTTGAGATGGTACTTCGCCTCGCGTTGGGAACTCCAGGCCTCACGATTAATACATTTGTACCCAGGGATTGAACTTGTCCTGCTACAAATTTTTGAGCTCCTTCTCCAATTCCAATCATCGCAATTACTGAGGCATTGCCGACAATCATCCCGATCATTGTTAAACTGCTGCGAGTTTTGTTGGCTAGTAGCGTTTGACCCGCCATTTTGACGCTTTCAATAAAATTCATAATTTGGGAATTGGGAATTGGGAATTGGGAATTGGGCATCGGGCATCGGGCATCGGGCATCGGGCATTGGTAATTGAAACCAACAAATAACCAATGACTAATGACTAATGACTAATGACTAATAACTAATGACTTCTTAAGCACTTCTCAATGCCACAATCGGGTCGAGTTTAGCAGCTTGTTTTGCAGGTACGATGCCGAAAAATAAGCCGATACTGCCGGAAACACCGACTGCAAGTGCGATCGCCATTGGGGAAACACTAGCTTGCAGGGGAGTAAAAGCAGCGACTAAAAGCACGCCGCCGATACCGAATCCAGTGCCGATCGCCCCGCCTGCCGCTGACAAAATCACAGACTCGATCATAAACTGAATTAGGATATCTTGCTGAGAAGCTCCGATCGCCTTTCTCAATCCAATTTCCTTCGTGCGTTCGGTAACAGAAACCAGCATGATATTCATAATCCCGATGCCGCCTACAAACAGCGAAATTGCCGCCACGAAAGCCAGCATCAACGTCAAAGCACCAGTAATACTGCCCAAAGTATTCATTAAATCTTTCTGGTTGCGAACAGTAAAATCATCTTCTTTTGTAATTTTATGACGCAACCTGAGCAAATTTTCTATTTGAAATTGGGCTGCTTGCATCATACTTTCATCTTTAATGGAAACCGAAATAAATGTTACTTTTGTACCGTAGGGAGACGAGCGACCTACGATCCGATTTGCCATTGTTGTCAGCGGCAAATAAACATTCATATCTTGATTGTCGCCAAAACTTGAGCCTTTCGCCTGCATGACACCAATCACTTGAAAAGTCGAGTTTTTGATGCGGATGTATTGACCAAGTGGCGGTGTATTACCAAACAATTGTTCGGCTGCTTCCGATCCTAAAGCAACCACATTTTCCTGTCTTTCTAAATCTAATTTGTTTAAAAATCGACCTTGGGCAACATCAAAGCTTCTGACTGTCAGAAACTCTGGGGTAGTTCCGACAATGGAAGATGAGACATTTTTGTTGCGGTAGGTAACGAGTTGACTATCATTGAGAGTTGGTGCGACTTCTTCGACAGAAGCAACTTGAGATGCGATCGCCTCTGCATCTTCCACTACTAAAGTCTGGGGCGGAATCACCGGGCGGCTTTGTGCTTCAGGACTTCCGGGAATAATAAATAGCAAGTTTGAACCCAGAGAGTTAACCTGTCCTTCGATAAATGTTTGAGCTCCTTCGCCGATACCGATCATCGAAATGACAGAAGCATTGCCGATGATAATTCCTAACATCGTCAAGGTGCTGCGAAGCTTGTTTGCCATCAAAGTTGTGACAGCCATTTTGACGCTTTCAACAATATCCATAATTCGATTTTAGATTTTAGATTTTCGATTTTAGATTGGGGATTATTCGATTTTAGATTTTCGATTTTCGATTTGGGATTGGATTATTCGATTTTAGATTTTAGATTTTAGATTTGGGACTGGGATTATTGGTGTCAACTTAATATTTAAACCCATAATAAACTCGCTTGTAGCCGAGTCTAGATCCCCTAACTCCCCCTTATTAAGAGGGACTTTGACCAAGAATTTCTTGATGGTACAAGCCCCCGGATTTATCCGTGGAATCAATCCAAAATCTAAAATCTAAAATCCTTGCGTCCCCCGAATTTATCTCGCGCAAGTCAATCCAAAATCTAAAATCTAAAATCTAAAATCGAATGACTGCTCTTGTCCCCCCCTTAAGAAGGGGGGTTAGGGGGGATGTCCGGGGAAAGAAAACACCCTAGAGCGATCGAGATAAATAAGGCCCCCTGCCCTGTGGCCCATGCCCTATGCCCTATTTCTGATTCTTGATAATATCCTCCAGCTTTTTACCTTGAGGAAGTTCGGTAAAAACGCGATCGCCCGCTTTTGCACCCTCCAAAATCTGAATCTTGTTGCCAATAGTCGATCCAACCGTAACAGGCTTAAACTGCGGCTGTTGTTTCTCATCAGGAACCAGCACACCCGTTTGACCTTTATTAGTCACAATTGCCACCGTCGGCACAACTAAAGCATTGCTCAGCTTTTGACCAACAAATCTCAAATCTACATTCATCCCCGATTGCAGCGAATCTTTGCCCGTATCAATGGCAACTCGCACTTGAAATAGCGTCACATCCCGTTCCTTAACAGCTTCCGGCGCAATTAATTTAACGCGACCTTTAAACACTTTATCTGGATAAGCATCAGCCACTATTTCAACTTCTTGACCAGATTTAATTTGACTGATATCAGCCTCCGGGACTTTCGCCAAAACCTCCACATCTCTAGCTAGAGCGACAATCGATGTCGAAGTTGCCGAAGTAGCTTCCGATGCCGAAGTGGCCGGAGTTACAAAAGCTCCTTGAATGGCGTATCTTTGGGTAATAATTCCAGCAAAAGGAGCGCGAACTTTCGTATCTTCTAACTGCACTTCTTGAAAGCGTACTTGAGCTTGAGCTTCCTCTAATTCAGCTTGAGCTTGAGCTATTTCTTCCGGGCGAGAACCGTTTTCTTGTGCGGCCAATTGACTTTTGGCTTCAGCAACTGCTGCTTCGGCTTTGGCGATTTCTTCTGGACGGTTGCCGTTTTCTAGCTGCGCTAATTTGCTTCTAGCTTCGGCAACTTCTGCTTCGGCTCTCGCAATTTCTTCGGAGCGCGTGCCGTTTTGCAATTGGTTCAATGCTTGCTGCTCGACTTGCACAGCAGCTTGCAGTTGCTGAATTTGGGACTCCCGACTTTCTTGCAGTTGTTGCAGGCGTTTTTGAGATTCTATTAATTTAGCTTGGGCAGTGCGATTTTCTTTAATTAATTCATCCAGTTTATCTTTAGCCAGAGCACCTTCTTCAACTAAAGGTCGGTTGCGTTCCACCCGTTGAGCTGTTAGTTCGGCTTGGGCTTTACTCGAGTCAATTTGCGTTTGTGCTTGGGCAATTTCTTGTTTTACACTACCAGTTTGAGCGTCTGCTAAACGAGCTTGAGCTTGGGCTAAACGAGCTCGCCCTTGGCTGACTTCTTCAACGCGGCTGCCGGCTCGCAGTCGCTGTAAGCCAGCTTGAGTTTGCTGCAAGCGGGCTCTGGCTCCTGCAACTTCTTCAACGCGGCTACCGGCTTGGGCTTGCGCGAGACTGGCCTCGGCTTGCTCTAAGCGCGCTCGGGCGCTGGCGATGTCTTCCGATCGATTTCCTGCTTCGATTTTGGCCAGTCTAGCTCGCGCGCTGGCTTCGCGGGCTTTAGCTTGAGCGAGTTGAGCTTCTACATCGCGGCTTTCCATGCGGGCCACGATTTGTCCTGCTTCGACTTTATCGCCCTGTTCGACAAATAATTCTGCGATCCGGCCGGAGCCTTTGGGGCTGAGATTCACGCGCTGTACGGGCTGCACCGTGCCGCTAGACGTGATCCGCACCGTGAGGTTTTGCGCTTCCACCGGCACTGTCATAGTGGCGATCGCATCTACTTTCGGCTGCGATCGGCTTTTTGCTATATATATTGTGGTCGGTACAGCTAGCAACCCGGCTGCAACCAACCCAATCGCCCACCGCTGCGGTTTGCGCGCGGGTTTCTTCGGAGACTGCTTTTGGGCGGTTTTTTTATCTGCAATTTTGGTCTCTGCGGCCTTGGTGTCTACAGTCTGATTGGTGTCTACAGTCTGAGTATCTTCCACCTTGACCTGAGCAGTTTCCTTTTTAGGGCTAACGATCATACCGACTCACCTAATTTAATCTCAGGATTACCTTAAAGGTAAAATTTTTGCTGATGCTTGGCATCGTCTTTCAGACTCATCCGATCGGGTGATTTCAAAAAAGTTCCCCAACCCGCACCTGTAAACAATTATAGCTAATCTTTGCAAGTTATTAAAAAATGTTAAGTTTTTTCAGCCAAAAGAGGTGGATCTAAACAAAATCGCTCCCGGCTGCTGGCAAATAAAAATATATTTTAATAAATAATATCATTTTTGGGAGATCGGGGCGTGATCCTCAGCAGCAACAAAGGCCGATCGGGCAGCGGGCGATCGACTAAACTCGGTCATTGCCGACTCGTGAGCCCCTCGCTGCGGGATATATGCCAGTGCGAATCTCGCAACGGCACACTATGGACACACTTATTCTCATAAACCCGGTTTCACGGGTAGCGGTGCGTAAACCCTGAATCCATATCAGCCCTGTGCCCACAACAGGGTAAAATGTTTTCCAAATCCCCTTAAAAATGGAAAATAAACAAAAATGAATCGTCCTCAAAGCGTTACCGTTCTGGCAATTTTGCAGCTAATTAGCGGCATTTTCAGCCTCCTTGACGGCTTGTTCATCTTACTTTTTGCTGGCATTTTTGGTGGTCTCGGTGCGGCTTTCGGCGGGGCAAAAGTTGGCACTGTAATTGGCGGCTTCATTGCAATTTTTGCTGGAATTAGTTTTATTTTAGGTCTCCTCTCTTTACTCTTAACTTGGGGTTTGTTTCAACTCAAAAATTGGGCTTGGACGGGAACGTTAATTGTCCATATCATCGCCACCCTCGCGCAAATTGTCAAAATGTTTGGCAGCGGCGGTACAGCAGTCAATTTTTTAACTCTGGGTTTTGCAGTAGCTAGCATTTACTACTTGCTGCGGCCGGATGTTAAACAAGCATTTCGTGTCTGATATCCTTTTAATTAACGGTACTGAATTCTCGGATCTAAAAAAGCATAGGAAATATCAACCGCCAGATTAATCAGTACAAAAGTCACAGACACAAAAATTACTCCACCTTGGACTATTGGGTAATCCCGCGTCAGAATACCGCTATAAATCCAAGAACCAATTCCCGGCCACGAGAAAATCGTTTCCGTCAGAATAGCGCCGCCTAAAAGAGTGCCGAACTGCAAACCGATAGTTGTGACGATCGGCAAAAACGCATTTTTCAAAGCGTGTTTCAAAATCACCCAATATTCCGGCAATCCCTTCGCCCTCGCAGTGCGGATGTAATCTTGAGAAAGCACTTCCAGCATCGCAGAACGAGTGATGCGAGCTATAATAGCCAGAGGAATAGTTCCTAAAGTCAAAGCTGGCAGGATTAAATGGGCGATCGCATCCCGCAAAGCCACCAAATCCCATCTCAGCAACGCATCCAAAACATAAACACCCGTAATCGACTTAAAACCAAACCCTAAATCTACACTAATGCGCCCGCTAGGAGGTAGCCATTTCAGATAAACAGCAAACAAATAAATCAACATCAATCCCAACCAATACACCGGCAAAGATACGCCAATTAACGAACCACTCATCGCTAGATTGTCCAGCCAGCTATTTTTCCGAACAGCAGCCAAAATCCCCGCCGGAATTCCGATAACCAGTGCCACCAACATCGCCACCACAGACAGTTCAAAAGTAGCAGGCCAGCGACTTGTAATTTCATCAATTATGGGGATACCGCTAATAATGCTATTTCCCAAATCCAAGCACAGCAAACTCCATAAAAACGCAAAATATTGCAAAGGTAAAGGCTGATTTAAACCTAATCTCGCTCTCAAAATTTCCACCTGTTCGGGAGTTCCCCGTTCTCCCAAAAGCACTGTAGCTGGGTCTCCTGGTATCAAATGCAAAAAGATAAATACTAGCAGAGTGATTCCGAAAAGGACGGGCAATAGTCCTAGTAAACGTTTTACAATATAATTAATCATGTTTTTTATATAGATTCTATCGGCTCGGATTTTACGGCTTTTTCACATATTATTATGTGATTGGTAGGTTTTTTTTTATGAGCAATATTTGGCATGACTAAAAATATAGATAAACCCGCCCTTTTTTAGGGAACCACCAAGAGAAGAGGGCGGGTTTTTGAGATTGTCGGTATTAGGGCTATATTGTTGGTAAAACCCGCCCCTACACAATTAGATACAAGGAAAATCTGCCATATTCAAGACTTACTAACATCCTCAAAAGACTCAGACCCCAAAGGACTCGGAATCCAACCTTGAATATTCTTGCGTTTCCCTAAAAGCGGCTGTGAATGTACGATCGGCAAACGCACAGCTTCCCCATGCAAAATCTCGCTAACTTCCGCATAAATTTTCGCCCTAGCTGCTTTATCGCCACTCGCCCTCCCCCGATCCAAAAGTTCCAGAACTTTCGGATTTTTCCAATTTCCCAAATCCGCCGTCGAACCCGGCCCGAAGTGAGGATAATAAAAATTGTCTGGATCGCCATAATCTCCTGTCCAACCCAACATAAAAGCTTGAAAGCCGGGAGGTTTGAGCCGATCGGCTAAATAAGCAGACCAATCCTTTGTCAGCAATTTTACCCGAATCCCGATCGCGCTCAAATCCGCCGCCAAAGCCTCAGCAATCGGCTTCGGCGTGGGAAAATATGGACGGCTAACGGGCATATACCACAAATCCAAATCAAAACCGTTCGGATAACCGGCTTTCGCCAGCATTGCTTTAGCTTGCTGTGGGTTAAATTCATCATCTTTAACTCGATCGGACGCCGCCCAATTCAGCGCAGGCGGGATAAATTGCGAATCATGTTTTCCGAGTTCTCCCCAGAAAGCTTTGACTATTGCTGGCTTGTTAATTGTTTGGGCGATCGCCCGCCTGACTTCCGGTTTTGACAAAGGTTCGTAACTCGGATTTAATGCTAAATAACCGACATTAAAAGAAGGTCGCACAACAGCTTCTAAATTAGGATCTCCCTGAACTTCTTGCAATTGATCCGGCGTTAAATCCACAGTAAAATCAAGTTGTCCAGCTCGTAGCTGAGCCAGTCTCGCCGCCGGATCATCAACAAAACGAATTACCAATTGATTGACTTTTGGCGTACCCGTTTTCCAATAATTCGGATTTTTCTCCAAAACAATGCGATCGCCCGATCGCCATTCCCGAAACACAAAAGGCCCCGTACCCACCGCCAGCGACCCCGGAGTGCCGTATTTAGCACCCGCTTTTTTCACCGCCGCCGGACTCGCCATCCCGAAATAACCCGACCCAATCGCCGACGGAAAAGCAGCAAAAGGTCGATTTAAAACAAATTTAATTGTAAACTTATCAACAACCGTCACATCTTTTACTAAAGAATCTTTTTCTCCCTTAAAGCCGGCAAAAAGATTTTTCCAAATCGGATAATTCTTGCCCGCTTCTCGAAAACCGTTAGGATTTTTCGCATCCCACCAGCGATCCACATTAAACTTAACAGCTTCCGCGTCAAAATCCGTACCGTCGTGAAACTTTACCCCGGAACGCAACTTAAAAGTCCAAGTTTTACCATCTTTAGAACTTGACCATTCAGTAGCGAGACTCGGCTCAATTTCCACAGTTCCCGGTTTAAAATCAGTCAAGCGATTGTAAATTTGGTCGATAACAATCACCGAATTGCCATCAGTAATATTTCCCGGTTCCAGATTAATCGGCGGCCCGCCCGCACCGTAAACTAAAGCCCCAGCCGGAACCGGAGCAGGAGTTGTCGGACTTGGAGAATTATTGCTAACAGTGTTTGAAGGAGTGCCGCAATTTGATAAAATTACAGCCATCCCAAAAACTAGACCTAATAAAAATAAACGCCAGGGTTTTAACAATATCATTTCAATAGCTCCAGTTTAATAGAAAATTATACTCATATCAATAAATTATAATTTGCTCTTTCTCTCCCCTCTGTGGTCTCTGCGTTCTCTGCGGTTCATTTAGTAAATTTTCTATTAACAACCCATCTAAATTAACAAACCAAATAGAGCAGCCTGATGATATCATGCTGGAGGGGAAAATATCAAGACACACCTTTACATTAGGCGACGCAGCCAGCATGAGAGCTAACATTTCCGGCCCAGCTAGATGGGTCATTCGATTTTAGATTGTAGATTTTAGAGTTACTCCCTGAATCTAGGGGGAGCATAAACATTCCTTTCCTCACCCAAAAGATTTTTGAATATCTGCATATAACAACCCGATTCGGAATTCAAAAACATCAATATTTCTCTCTTTTCTCTTTTCTCTTTCTCTGCGCCCTCTGCGCCCTCTGCGGTTTAAAAAAAAATCTACTTTACTTCAAGCAATAGGATGGCTATAGGCGATCGCACCCACCCTACAAATCAAAACTCTCTTCACCAATACTTCCCAGTTCCCCGCTACCCAGAAACTCTTCCTCCTCTACTTCCTCACTCCCCGACTCGAAACTTTCCACCACAAACGGCAAACCCGCCGCCATCAAACCCCGTTGAACCAGTTCCGGCGTTTCCTCAAACAAAACAAATAGCGGATGAACAGCCTCAGCTTCATCGCTGTAAATATGTCTGTAGCGGTGTGGCATCACCCATTCGTAACCTTTATCCAGCCAAACCTGAGACTGCCGCCAGCGGCCGAGCAACTCAGAAAACTCTTCGCCCGGACGATGAATGAAAATCAAAATTTCCACTCCAATTTTAACTTTCCATTCAGGATCGCACATCAAAATCGCCAAATCGCAGGGCAAACAAACTGCCTGTCCGGGCGATATGCTAGTGCCGCTGCTTCCGGCATAAGAAACCCCGTCCCGCAAGCGCGCAATTGGCAAAGGAATTGTGATTAAACTCTCATGGGCGCGGCGGATACTCGGAATCATTTCCATGTAAACCCGATATTTTTTCAGCAGGGCGATCGCGGCAGAAGATTCGCTGTACTCTGCTAGTAAAGTCTCGTAATGTGATTGTTTAACAGACATATTCAAACCAAAGAATAAGTAATTACTAATTGCTGCTAATTGCTAATCTATCGCTTCTCGTTACTAGGAAGACCCCATTTGTGACAACTTAAGCTCAAGTTCCCCCCTTCGGAGAACTTGAGCTTGCCTCCAGGCCTTGCTGTGTAACGCGAACAGCGATTGAAGCATTTATGGCTATGGGCTACAAATGTCGGGAGAATGCTTACAGCCTTTTTATTTACAAGGTTTGAGCCATGTGCAGTCTCAAGATTAAGCCCCATACGATGCCTCTTTGTTATTTTATGCCGCTCGCCTGAACTTCATCAGAGCCAAAAAGGTAATCTGGTCTGTAATGTTTGACTCTGGGAGCAACATCAGACGTGAGAGTGTCAATTCCCCAAGCTCAAGATCGCCATCCGGCAATCTTAGCGATCATAAGATTGCTCATAAGTCAACATAAAACCTAAATTTTTACAAAAATCGGCTAATTTTAAAGACTTGCTAAAGCAATGAGGGGTTGTACCCCCCACAAGTTAGAGTCAGATATTATAGATGCACCCTGATGGCTTTCCCGTTCCACAAGAGCGGGATTTTTATTATTGGAAAGCCGGAGCGTTAAGTTTCACGCTACTACAGATAAAATGACGTGGGGATGCCAAGATTAAAGATATAGCAGAGCTAAAGCTCAAACTAGGGCGCCGATCGAACCTCACCCCTAACTCTGCGAAATAACCCAAAGGCGGTAGCATAGTTTGGGAAACGGCATCAACTGAAGATGAACTTAGCGCCAGCAACAGTCCTGCAACAGGGCAAATACACAATTAACGCGACTTTAGGGATAGGAGGGTTCGGCATCACTTACCGAGCTATCCACACCCATTTAAACCAAACCGTCGTACTCAAAACCCTCAACGAAAGTCTGCGCCAACACCCAGAATCTGCCCAATTTCAGCAGCAGTTTATTGCCGAAGCCCAACAGCGATCGCGGTGTCAGCATCCCAACATAGTCAGGGTAATCGACTTTTTTGAAGAAGCCGGACAGTCTTTTATTGCAATGGACTACATTCCGGGCCAAACTCTCGCCCAAATAGTCGAAACCGATGGGCCGCTCCCAGAAGCCCAGGCCCTGCACTATATTCGGCAAATAGCCTCAGCCTTAAGTACAGTTCACCACAGCGGATTGCTGCACGGAGATATCAAGCCAGAAAATATTATCCGGCGAGCCGATTCTCACGTAGTAATGTTAATAGATTTCGGAATTGCTCGCGGCTTTACCGCCGGCACCAAGCAAACCCACACCAACTTGCTCTCCCCTGGGTACGCGCCGATCGAACAATACCTCCATGACGGTAAATGTACATCGGCCACTGACATCTACGCGATCTCCGCCACCCTCTACTACTTACTCTCCGGCGTGGCGCCCGTAGCAGCACCCCTGCGCGATCGCATTCCCTTGACTGACTTACGGCAATTTCAGCCCAACCTCAGCCCAGGAATCGAGCGAGCCATCCTTCAGGGACTCGAAATCGACCCCCACAACCGCCCTCAGACAGTGGAAAATTGGCTCACCATGCTGCAAGAAACAGAGCGAGTATCAGTAAAAAGAAAAGGCAAGCAAAGTCTAAGATTGCCCGCACCTCCCCCGCCGCAGTTGACTTTTGTGGCATTTGTGGTAACGGCTGCAATTGCAGGCTGGATGGGTTTTGACCTAGCATCGCACTACAACAGCACCAGTCTCAGTAATAGTCCCAAAATTGAATCCTTCCCATCTCTCGAAGATTTGCTCAAATCCCGCGATTTATCAGAGCCGATGTTCGGACAGCCGTCTGTCGAAAGCACCCCTCTCTACCCCATCGAACTCAACAAGCTCCCCAAACCCCCCTTAGACAGCAGCAACATTCCCGAACAAATCGAGTCCTCAGAAACTAGCGCCGAACTTTCTGAGTCTCCAAACGAGGAAACTCCCGCCCCAGATCCCGAAGCGGAATCTGAGCCATCCCCGGCGCCAGAACCCGCAGAGGAGCCTTCTGAGTCCCTCATTCCAGAGCCTCAAACCGAAATCGAGCCAGAGCCCGAACCAGAAGCCGCACCGGTACCGGAAGTTGCGCCCCTGCCTCCAGAACCGCCCGCCCCACCCGCCCCACCTGCCCCTGAGAGTGCTAGCGCTGAAACCTGGCCGTCGTCGGAATCCCCGTCACCAGTAATAGCCTCGCCGATCGAGCGATCGCCTGAGCCTGCAATACCAAGCGGCAGTGACAACTATTCAGATAGTTCGATCGCACCTGATTCACCACCCCCTGTGGCAGATCCCACAATGCCTTTTCCCGAACCTGCGACAAATTAGTATGGTTTTTGTTGGTTAAAAGTGCGGACAAATACTTGGTTTTATGAGTCAGCAAATATCCGCTCAGTAGTTGAGATAATAAGGCCCTACCTAGCCAACGACTATCTTCCAAAAACTTCCGTCGAATCTGAAAATCCCAACAGTCGCCGTCTGAGTTTATCGAATATTTCCTATTCCCTCGGCAATCTAAATGCCCGCAAAAAATTGCAGGACTGTTTTCTATTTGGATTTAAATTATGTTATAATATGTGCGCGGCGCTGAGGTGGTGTGATGTCGCGTATTAATACTGCCAAGCTGCAAACATTTTGGTACAAAGCAACCCCAACCTCGAATTTGAGCCAGTGTAAGCGACGCTTTAGGGCTACGCCGTGGCGCGTTAGACTGTTCTAAATCTCAAGAATCCCATCTCCGACACTCGGGGTGGGAGTGTCAATTCCCCCAAAATTCCTTCCTTTGGGAGCAAGCATCATCGGGGACAAGCAAGTTATAATTTGTTGCGGAAGCGCACAGAGATTTTTTGTCAGGAACTCAGGGCTAAAGCCACTGAGCTTGTAATTTCTTACAAGCTGTTCTGACCAGACCCCTCTCAGGAGGAGACGTTATTCAGGTCACGACACTCCTTGAGTGCGACGCCAGTTTTCCGCTCTGTCATCTGCAATTAAACAGTTTTAAAGTCACGCTCGACAGTGTTGCAGGTCTAACAAGCCTTTATAACCAGGTCTGCACGAACATTACCCCGCAAGGGAGGAAGGAGACAACTGTATCTCCATTGGAGGGGCAACCATACCCCTCTAACCCCGAAAGGGGATTCAAGGCGGTTGAAACCGCCGAGTCGTTTTCCTCTCAGGTCTAAAGACTCTGAGTTTCCCACTTACCGAATATTTTTTATGAGTAAACCCCCAGTTCATGCTTTTTTTGTAGGCAGAGCACTTGCCGAAGCACTGTACGAGCAATTAGAAAGCGCGGCCACCAACGCTTTCTCTGAACTCGGCAAATTTGACGCAGAACAAAGAGAACGCCTGCGGCAGTTCACCGATCGAGTTGTGGAACGGGCCAATAGAGCTTCGGATGAGGCGATGCAGACCAGAACTGGCACCGATCGCACCACCACCATTCAAGACATCCATCCCGCTGATTTGCAAGCGACTATTGACGAGCTGCGCGCCGAAGTGGCTCTGGTGCGATCGGAATTGCAGCGTTACCGCAGCAGTTTGCCCTAGGGATCGACTCGACCACAACTATTATTTACAACGTGAGCGCACTGCTTTGCGCTCCTGCGCTCCTACTTTCAATCAAAGCAACAACATAAAATAAGCAATTTGGGAACCCAAGTGTCTGCTCTCCTTGATGACTCTGTTAATCGCCAGCGCTCCCCCAAGCACACTGGCGAAGCCGATGAGCAAAAAACTCCTAGTAAATCCTACAAAAGTAAAGCTTATCGCTGGAATCGCGAAAAATACTCCCGGAAGCGGCGCTTCTTCGACATTTGGGCCTTTGTCTTGCTCTGGCTGGCTTCGCTGTGGCTCGACAGCAAAAATTGGAGCTACTGGGGAGGCGTGACTGAAGAAAAGAAAGTTGCCAGACGGCGCTTTCAAGCTATCTGGGTTCGAGAAACACTCTTGGATTTGGGGCCAACTTTCATTAAAGTCGGCCAATTATTTTCCACCCGCGCCGACTTGTTCCCCGCAGAGTTTGTCGAGGAACTTTCTAAGCTGCAAGATAAAGTGCCTGCTTTCAGCTACGAGCAGTTAGAGGTAATTGTCGAGCAAGACTTGGGCAAGACTGTTCAAGAACTCTACCGCAGCTTTGACCCGGTGCCCCTGGCTGCTGCCAGTCTGGGTCAGGTACACAAAGCTCAACTGCATTCGGGCCCGGAAGTGGTGGTCAAGGTGCAGCGGCCGGGACTGCGGAAACTGTTCGAGATCGATTTGCAAATTCTTAAGGGAATAGCCCGCTACTTTCAAAACCATCCTAAGTGGGGCCGCGGCCGCGATTGGATGGGGATTTATGAGGAATGCTGTCGCATTCTGTGGCTGGAAATTGACTATCTCCATGAAGGCCGCAATGCTGATACTTTTCGCCGCAATTTTAGCAACTGTGACTGGGTGCGGGTGCCGAGGGTTTATTGGCGGTACGCGGCTCCGCGAGTGCTGACTTTGGAATACCTGCCGGGGATTAAAATCAGCCACTACGAAGCTTTGGAAGCGGCCGGTATCGATCGTAAATTAATCGCTCAGTTGGGCGCAAAAGCTTATTTGCGCCAGTTGCTCAACGACGGCTTTTTCCACGCTGACCCACACCCCGGCAACATCGCAGTTAGTGCTGACGGTTGTCTGATTTTCTACGATTTTGGCATGATGGGGCAAATCCAGTCGAACGTCCGCGAAGGACTGATGGAGACGCTCTACGGCATTGCTTCCAAGGATGGACAGCGGATTATGGATTCTCTGATCAATTTGGGAGCCTTGGTGCCTACGGGTGATATGAGTCCGGTGCGCCGCAGCATCCAGTATATGCTGGATAACTTCATGGACAAGCCTTTTGAAAATCAGTCTGTGAGCGCGATTACCGACGACCTTTACGATATTGCCTACAATCAACCTTTTCGCTTCCCAGCTACTTTTACTTTTGTAATGCGAGCTTTTTCCACCATCGAAGGGGTGGGCCGAGGTTTAGATCCCGAGTTCAACTTTATGGAGGTGGCACAACCTTTTGCCATGCAGCTTATGACTAATGGAAATGGCCATGATACAAGTAGCAGCATTTTTAATGAAATCGGCCGTCAGGCGGCTCAGGTGAGTTCGAGTGCTTTGGGTTTGCCCCGCCGGATTGAGGAGACTATTGATAAACTCGAACAGGGAGATTTGCGGATTCGCGTCCGTTCTGCCGAAACAGAGCGTTTGCTCCGCCGGATGAGCAGCGCTCAAATGGGCACGAATTATGCTTTGCTGATGAGTGCTTTTACTTTGTCGGCGACAATTTTGTTTGTCAGCAATCAGGTCTGGCCGGCTGTCGCTGTTGCCGTGCTGGCTGCGGGTGCAGGGTTGGCTCTTATGCGTTTGTTCAAGCGGATCGATCGTTTAGACAGGATGTCATAATGGGGCAATTTGGGATTTGAAATTTCAGGTTTGAGATTTCTCGCCAGCCAAAATTTGACCTCGAATGTTAAGTTTTGGCTGCCATACCACAGATTGCTAAAATTTACAACACTTACGCGCTTTGAGGCGAAAAACCCGGTTGCTGCCTAAGTTTTTCGCCAGCTAAACCTCTGATTTTGGGTATAAATCCTGTTTTTTTTGCAGGTGCTGCTTAATTTACTGGGTTTACCGAAATTTTAAGATGGGATTACCATCATACGATCTACAATTTGACATCCACCCCGCCCTATAAGGGCGAGGATTCCTAAGACTCACAACTTAGGTTTCTGCTTCTTTCCCTGACGGGGATTTCGCACCAGCCTTAACAGATTTACTCTGTTGGGGTCTTACAGTCGCTCCACAGACTGATACGGCAAGCCCTGCCGCCAAAATATTTTTCGCAGCGTTAATATCACGATCATGGTGAGTACCGCACTTAGGGCAATCCCATTCCCGGATATTTAACGGCAACTTGTCAACAATGTGGCCACAATTGCCACATCGCTTAGAACTCGGAAACCAGCGATCAATCTTAATTAAAGTGCGACCATACCAATCACACTTGTAATCAAGTTGTCTGACCAATTCCCCCCAGCTTGCGTCACTTATAGAAGCGGCGAGTTTCCGATTTTTAACCATATTCTTCACAGCTAAGTCTTCTACGGCGATGGTTTGGTTTTCACGCACCAACCGCGTCGTTAACTTGTGAAGATTATCTTTCCTTGCATCAGTGATCTCTTGATACACTTTCGCTACTTTAAGTCGTGCCTTGTAACGATTATTTGATCCCTTTTGCTTACGACTTAAAGCTTTCTGCGCTCTTCTAAGTTTGCGATACTTTGCTTTGAATCCTTTGGGATTGACAATCTTTTCGCCAGTGTTCAAGGTAAGCAAGCTGGTAATTCCCAAATCGATACCGACTTGATTACCTGTTTCGGGTAATTTTTCAATTTCTACATCTACCAGTAGAGAAACTGACCACCTGCCCGATGGTGCAAGCTTTACCGTAATAGTTGATGGTATGGCACCATCAGGTAATATACGGCTCCAGCGAATTGGCAATGCTTGTGTGTTTTTTGCTAAGTAAATTTGTCCATCTCTGAACTTAAATGCCGACTTAGTAAATTCTGCGCTGCCACCGTTACGTTTCTTTTTGTAGTTAGGGTATTTTGCTCGCCCATCAAAAAAATTGGTGTAAGCCGTCTGTAAATGTCTCAAGCATTGCTGCAAAGGCACGCAGCTAACTTCGTTAAGAAAATCTAGTTCTTCAGTTTTCTTCCATTCGGTTAACATTGAAGAAGTCTCAGCATATCCTACTCGTTTCTGTTCTGTGTACCAAGCTTCAGTCCTTGTGGCTAAAGCACGGTTGTAGACCAAACGAGCACAACCCAGAGTACGTCGCAACAAATTTTCCTGTTCCGGCGTTGGGTATAATCGATAGCTGAAGGCTTTTAGTGTCATGCTTACTTTAAATGTGCTGTTTTACATAGTAGCACCTCTTATGTAAGATGGTACGTCTTAACAAAAATCTATGTAAAGCCGTCCTACAAGGACGGGGTTTCAGACCCATTTTTTCTGATGAAACGCTCTTTCGCAGGTAAGACAGACACAGGGCTAGTTCGTTCCGTAAATCAGGATTCGTACTACATAGACTCTGACGGGCGATTTTTCATAGTGGCCGACGGAATGGGAGGACACGCCGGAGGTCAAGAAGCCAGCCGGATTGCGACTCAGGCGATTCAATCTTATTTGCTCGAACATTGGGAAGGGCCAGAGGATTCTCCCCTGTTGTTGGAAAAGGCTTTTTTAATTGCCAATCAAGCAATTTTGACGGATCAGCTCGACCACCCGGAGCGTGCTGATATGGGAACTACGGCTGTGGTTCTCATGTTTAGGGATGAGGGCCGACCCTGGTGCGCTAATATCGGGGACTCTCGCTTGTACCGACTGCACGGATCTCGCTTGGAACAGATTACTGAAGACCAGACTTGGGTGGCTCAGGCTGTGAAAAGAAAGGCCCTAACTCCTGACCAGGCTCGCTCTCATCCTTGGCGTCACGTTTTGTCCCAGTGTTTGGGCCGCGATGATTTGCGGGAGATAGATATTTTGCCGGTGGACGTGCAGCCTGGGGATCGCTTGCTGCTCTGCAGCGATGGCTTGACTGAAGAACTTTCCGATCCTTTGATAGCTTCGCCTCTGAAGTCGATTCGCGCCTGCGAGGGCGCTGCAAATGCTTTAATTCAAGCAGCGAAGGATAAAGGTGGACGCGATAATATTACTGTGGTGATCGTGACGATCGACCTCAAATAATATTCATCGCCCGATCGCACCCGACCATCTAAAATCGAAAAATCGAAAAATTGAACAATCTAAAATCTAAAATCTAAAATCTAAAATAGAATGACCCGCGTTATCGGTTTGATCAGCGGCACGTCGGTGGATGGCATAGATGCTGCTTTGGTGGATGTGGTCGGTTCCCAAACAGACTTGAAAGTGCAATTGGTGGCCGGCAACACTTTCCCTTATCCTGCTAATTTGCGATCGCAAATTCTCTCGGTTTGCAGTGGCTCAGCTTTGTCAATGGCTGAACTAGCCCAATTAGATGATGCCATCGCCCAAGAATTTGCCAGGGCAGCCTTGACAATTCAAGCAGAATATGATAAAGCCGAATTAATCGGCTCTCACGGTCAAACCGTCTACCACCGACCTGCTGGGAAAGCCCAGAAAGACAGCGCCGGTGCGTTAATGGGCTACAGCTTGCAAATCGGGCGGGGCGCGCTAATTGCGGAATTGACAGGAATTACTACGGTGAGTAACTTTCGATCGGCAGACATTGCGGCCGGGGGTCAAGGAGCACCCTTAGTGTCAATAGTTGATGCCTGCCTGCTGGCGGAACCCAACATCAGCCTCTGCATCCAAAATCTAGGGGGAATTGGCAATGTTACCTATCTTCCGGCCAGGGGAAAAGGGGGAAAGAATGACGAGTCTGAGATTTTCAGTCTTGGGGATGGCATATCGGGCTGGGATACAGGCCCGGCGAATTCCCTGTTAGATTTGGCAGTACAGCACTTCTCAGGCGGCACTAAGACGATCGACGAAGGTGGAGCTTGGGCGGCATCGGGCACTCCCTGTCAAGCTTTAGTCGAGGATTGGCTCGCATCAGAGTTCTTCCGCCAACCACCTCCGAAATCAACGGGGCGAGAGCTATTTGGTGTAGACTATTTTGACAGGTGTTTGGTCGAGGCCGAAGGTTACAACCTCAGTCCTGCTGACGTGCTGGCTACTCTGACAGAACTGACTGTTGCCTCGATCGTTCACAGTTACCAAACTTTTTTACCGGCTATGCCCGATCGAGTTTTACTATGCGGGGGCGGCAGCCACAACCTCTACTTAAAACGCCGATTGCAATCTCAATTGCATCCAGTGCAAGTGTTGACTACTTCAGAGGCAGGCTTGAATGTAGATTTTAAAGAGGCGATCGCGTTCGCGGTTTTAGCCGCATGGCGGGTTCGGGGCATTCCCGGCAATCTGCCTCAAGTTACTGGTGCCCGGACATCGGTACTTTTAGGAGAAATTAACTCTTGTTGGCACAGTTGGGCGTGATAGCATAGAGTCTGAGGGACAACGGCTGTGCGTTGTTGCACCAGCATTGTAGCCAGCAGGAAAAGCATAGGAACAGCACTGTGGCTCACACGTTTTTAATGGAATCTGGCCAATGGACGCTCGAAGGAAGCTGGATTGAGCGCAATGGCGTGCCAATTACGGTTAAAGGCAAAACTTTAGTGAGCTGGAACCGAACAGATTGGTTCAGTATGGTGACAAAGCTCGTATTTCCTGGAGGCGATCGCGAAGAGATTATTTTGCAGTACCGAGGACACCTCAACAGTGATGAACGGCAGTATACTTTTGTACTCCAACACAGCGAACTCGCCCGCGTCGAGGGCGAAGGTTGGATTGCTCCCCAGTCGATCGTCCAGCGTTATTGGGTATTGGGAGACGAACGCCAGCGGCGGACGGGTTTTGATACCCTTCACCGGGTTGATGAGAACCGCTACTACCAATCTAGCGGCATCATGTCTGGTCATTACTTGACAAGTACAATGGAGGCGACTCTGGAACGTCAGCCGGAATAACTCTTTCTAGAGGCCACAGTTGCCAGTTCTAGGGATTGTGATGTGAAAACTAAAGGTTTTGCTAGTCGGAGGTCGCGCTCAGATGTCCGACTAGCGCCATTGTTGTCAAACCTCATCCGCTGCAAATAAACAAAAATATATTGAATTTGTTAAAAATTTTAAGTGGTTAAAAAATTAACACTTTTTATTAATAGTTGTCCAATTTTCGAGTTGAGACGCGATAAATTATCTTTGCACTCTCCAGTGGTGTCGATCGACAAACTGCTGACATCGACTTCCACATTCAGTGAAATCCACAAAGGAATTGTCAAATTTTCCTCACGTCTTTACAGATGCGTTCTAGCTTCTGCCTTCGAGTGACGCCCCATCACCCCCAACTCCTTTCCGCTTGAGGGAACAGAGTAAGAGACGGAGGTCGCCGACTGCGACTCTTGGCTACTCAACACCTGGGTTAGGTTCTAAACCCCAGTGGTGTTTCAGAAAATGGCGGTACATGGTTTCTCGTAGCATCATTTGCTCGTAAAGCTTGACCAAAAACTCCTGAGCTTGTTCGCGGCTCATGTCACTTACCTGTGTTTTGAAGGAACACAGGCTAAATTGCTGTTCCAAAGACAATTCTGCTGGTTGGCTCATGACTTTGACTCCTCTGTAAGTAAAGGTGACTTAAAACTGAACACCTGGATTAACCAGATTTGTAAGTTGTTTCAGCGATCGACCGTTGGTTTCGGGATGCCCGATTTCCCATCTGGCTTTAGTATATATTACAAAAGGTAACAATGATTTGACAAAATTACCATCTGTCCTAGGAAATAACTTACTTAGGGATAGAGATGGCGAGATGTCTGCAAAAGTTCCTTCCGCAGGCATATACAAGTGTATCTACTTGTCAAGAGAAAAAAGGCTCAGTACGAACCAAAATAATTGAAGCCCTTTATACCAAATCCGGCGGATCTTCTCTCCGCGAGGGGGATAGCGGGAGATGAGGATAGCGGGAGATGAGGATAGCGGGAGATGAGGATAGCGGGAGATGAGGATAGCGGGAGATGGGGAGATGCGGAAAGGGGGAGATTGAAAGATGAGGAGATGAGGAGCGGAAGAGCGGGAGAGCGGGAGATGAGGAGATTGGGAAAATTTCTATTTCTGCTACACAAATACTAGACAAGTCTAGACATTTGCTTCTTACTTCATCGGGAGCATGGGAGCGGTTATCCCTCAGTAAGCTTTCACGGTTTAGCCAACCGCGATAACATAATTGCTGCGTTTAAATCTCTGTCCATCGAATGACCACAACTTCCACAGTTATAAGTCCTTTCTTTGAGTGGCATATCTTGGATGTGTCCACAGTTTGAACAGGTCTTGCTCGACGGGAACCATCGGTCGGCAACGATTATTTCACAGCCAAACTTTTTAGCCTTGTACTCTAACTGGCGTTTGAATTCATGGAATCCACAATCAGCTATTACTTGAGCTAGTTTATAATTTGCCAACATCCCGGAAACGTTCAAATTTTCTACTACTATTTTTGCGTGGTTTTTGCATAAGTAAGTAGTGATTTGATGCCGAGTATTTTTTCTAAGATTTGCTACCTTAGCGTGATGCTTTGCTAATTGAATTTTGGCTTTGTATCTATTCTCGGAACCCTTGACTTTTCTGGCAAGAACCCTTGACAACCTCTTGAGTTTTGCGAGATGTGCTTTGTAGTGCTTTGGGTTCGGAAATACTACGCCAGTTGAAAGTGTAGCTAACTCTTTGACTCCCAAATCAACTCCTACAACATCATGACTTTTGATTGTAGGTTCATGATGTTGTTCGTAGGCAAATGCGATAAACCAACTATCGGCAGTGCGCGAAATGGTAATTGACTTGCAAGTTGTATGAGGCAATCCCTCGTGAGTTTTTACCCAGCCGATTGTCGGCAACTTTATAGATGTACCGCCCACAGGGATAGGCTTACCACTCGCATCAATAGTGAAAGAATCGTGATGCCCCTTCTTCTTGAATTTGGGATAGCCACCTTTTTTTGAGAAGAATCTAGAGAAAGAATCCCCAAGGTTATCAAACGCATACTGGGTAATTTTTTGGCAAATACCTGCCTCTTTAATCCACGTAAACTCAGGTTTTACATGGTTGTTAAAGAATTTCTTGAGGAGGTATTTATTGGGAGCGTGTCACTTTTGCAATGAGTATAAATACCCAAAAATACTAGGGCAGAGGTTTTGAGCTATTTTTGGGCA
>NZ_JAUBUY010000089.1:0-11963 GCF_036705565.1 Microcoleus sp. AT8-B5 | reverse complement strand
TAGCCCGTCCAAAAAGGACGGGCTATAAGAGCCCATCCCACTTTCAAGAGTGGAAGTTATTTAATTCTCATTCCTTAGTTATACCCTAATTCAGCAACGGCTTTTTTTGTCATATCATGGAGGAGATCAACGCTTTTCGCTTTGCTGGAAATGCCGCCAAACTTCATGATGACAGACGTACCAAAAATACAGGGCTAAATTCAGAAGAGCTAATAATTTAGTGCCATCTTCTAACATCGCGTGTAATCCTTGATTTCGCAAGTGTAAAGGATCCGCAAACCGCGAGATAGCCAACAATAGGAATGCTGCGACTAATGGCAGGTAAGGAGTGGTTTTGATGTATCGCCAAAACTTAACTCCGTAAAGGAAAACTGCACTACCATAACACAAATAAATTAATTTCTTAGATATTCCCAACCGAGAAATAATCAAAGTCATCCGAAACCTGTCATCTAGGAAAAAGACTCCCAGCAGTAAAGCACTAAAAAATAAGAATATCCCCGATCGACTCCGCGGCTCTTTTTGGCGCAGCACTCCGAAAGTAAATGCACAAATTGCGACTGGGGTGCACCATAGGACTTCGGAAACTCCGGTGAGAATGCCTTCGTAAGGGAACCAGAAATTAAAAGGATCGCTAAACAGGCGTTCAACTCCGTCTCCCTGGTTGTTGAGTTTGGCGTATATGCTCAGCGCGCACAAAATCAGAAGAGTCAGAATGTTAAAAGCAGCTAAAAACCGTACACGAAAAAAGTGTTTTTTGAAAACTTCTAAAGAAGTTGAAAAATTGGGAATTTTATCGAATAAAGGTAGATGCTTCATAAAAAATGTCTCCCAGCAATAGAGTTCGTTACTTATTCACCGGCAGCCAAACCACAAATGTAGTGCCGCGATCGGTTGGATATAAATGAGTTTCCGCCGATGGCAGCCATTCAGGATTGACTGGGGAAAATACTTCTATTTCTCCTTGCATTTGGCGGACTAAATCGCGGGCGATCGCCAAACCTAATCCTGTACCCGGAATTTCTGTCTGCGCTTTTTCTCCCCGGTAGTGCCGCTCAAATAAATGCTCTAAATCCTGGGGAGGAATGCCGGAACCTGTGTCGCTGACGGCAACTGCTATGGCAGGCAATTGGCTGTATCCTGCCCGATCGCCATCTGCTGCTTTGTACCTGACTTTAATATAAATTTGGCGGCCGGCAGGGGTATATTTCAAAGCATTGTCAATTAAATTGCTCAAAACTTCGCGCAAAGCTCGATCGTTCGCCCAGACTGGTGGCAAATCCGCCTCCATGTCGGCTACCAATTTCAGATTCCTTTCAGATGCGATCGCCTCGGCGGAAATTAACAGCGGTTTTAAGACTTCTGTAACAAAACAGGATTCCTGCAAATTGGCTGCAGGTGACAGCGACAGAGGAGAATGCCGGATTGATTCGACATTGGACATTGCTTTTTCTGAAGTGCCCGATCGCAGTTTTAGATGTGCTTCGCCGGTGTCAACAGTTCGATCGAACTGGCCGAGCAACTCTTGCAGCCGATCGCTCTCACGGACAATACTAAAAGCCACATTGCGGTTTTTATCTTCCGGTACCAGCCGCCGCGCTAACAGCTTGCCAAAAGTTCGCAACGCTGTCAGCGGACTTTTAAACTGGTGCAGCAAATTGTGCATCGTGTCGTAAACCTGAGCCTGGATTTGCCGGGCCGAACCCAATTCCTGCTGCATCCACTGCGATCGCTGGTCTAAAATGCAGGCTAGGGCTAAGGTGCGAGCAATTTGTTGTATTTGAGCCTCCTCTCGCTCGTTCCAAGGCCTGTCTTGCCGACCGCTGACTAGGAGTCCCATTACAGCTCCCTCGTGTATCAGAGGCGTCACAATTTGCATCCGCTGCTGCCACAAATTCTCCGGGCCTTGGCACTGATGGGAAGTGCGCTCCTTACCCGGAAGTCGATCGGGTGCGATCGCCCCTACCGTTGATTCTTCCACAGGCCCAACAGGCGGCGCCAGCAGTCGCGGTACCGGTTTCACTGTCGAGCTTTCGGAAGATTGCAACCTCAACCCCTGATTTTCTTCCAATTCGGCTGAGGTTTCTGGGTAAACTGCGATCGGCACCAACTTTGCTTCGCTGCCTTCTACCAACTCTTGTGTCAGGTATACCGCGCTGAATTTCGCTCCCAAACTAACGGCGATGGCCACCTGCGAACGGCAAAGTTTGACAAATTCTGAACTCGCTGGCATTAACATGAGCGCCACATTAAGATATCTAACGGAATTCTAAGTAAATTACAAATGATCGGCTGCCGATTACTGATGAGAGACTTCTCGATTTCAGATTTATTCCCTTTGATAGAAGGCAGCTATGTTGAAGGCATGGGGCTTTCATGAACCCAAATTGCCCCGCATCCCCGTCCGCGCAGCTTCCACCGATCCCCAAGCTTTGATATTGCCCGAACTTGGGGCCAACCATATCACAACCGCTACACTTTTGTCGATCGGCACGAATGTTAAGATTATGTCGATATATTAAAAACAGTTGAAATTTTGAGCTAGAACGGATATACTGGCCTCGGATTTGGTAGCTATCATTACAACCTGTCTGCTCATACTGTCTGCTCACAGAGGAGGTAAAGAAATTGGCCAGGAGACGCAAACGCAAGAGTCGCCGCCGACAAGAAGGACGCAGAATTTTAGAGTGTGTGCCTCAATATAGCATCGAGAGCGGCGAAGATAAACCCGTAACAGCGGCTCGCAAGTTCATCCATGCAGAAGGCATTGCTCCCCCAGCTTTGCTGTTAGTCAAGCGTAACGAGCATACCACTGACAGATACTTCTGGGCTGAAAAAGGTTTATTTGGAGCCCAATACGTAGAAGAGAACCATTTCTTGTTTCCCAGCTTAAAGGTGATGTTGGAAGCTACCACAGAAAAAATTCCTGTGGTGTCAGCCAGTCGCGCATAGCTCAAAATGTTTAGCTCAAAACATTGACAGCAATGTTTTTCTAAGTTTTTTAACAAAAGCGCGAGAGTTCTCATTGTCTGGAGAGTGCCAACTGAAATTTCTGCGAAAAGTCCTTAGAAATTAGGGTATAAGGAGCCATCGCAACAGGCGCGATCGCAGCCCAAGGGCGATCGCCACAATTGGCACTTTCACGATAATGGTTTTTTTTGATTGACTGTTTGGTCGATCGAATTTGTCGATCGAATTTGTCGATCGAATTTGTCGATCAAAAAAACAGCCACTGGTTTATCAACGAGAGATCCGCTCTTGAGTCATCTGTTTGTCAGCTAGAAGTCTAACTACGGCATCTAGCATATCAAAAAACGTTCCGCGTCAAACTTTATAATCGATCGGTTTCAAATCTAAAGCTTTTTGCATAGCTGCTAGTTCATCGCGGTGAGCTCTGACAGTAACAAAGCTCTTGGTTTGGCTTCCAGACTCAGCAACTGATTCGAGTTTGAGGGAGACTTGCTCAGAGCGTCCAGCTTTTTTCCAGTAAAATACCCCCGCCAGCGGGGACAGCAGTACCAAAGCTAGGAAAATTTGACCCTGCTGAGGAACTAGCATTCCCAAAACCAGTCCCAAGCACAGAGTGCCACCTGCACTCAGCAGAGTTAGAAAAATAGCTAGAAACCAACTCGGCCGCACAAAACCCTCAAACGTGACTTTATAGTTGGGGGCATCGACGGCTGCAACTCGGTAAGCTCTCTGGGCAAAATACTGTTGTAAGTCGGTTAACAGTGACTCTTGGGCGCTCTCGGAAGCCAGCTTGACTTGTTCGATTCGATCTTTGACTGAAGCCTTGATGAAGAAAAACAAGCCAACAGCCAACAGTAGCGTCAGCACAAAGGTAGAAGGAAGAACAGCAGTATCCATCGGTAGAAGTTTGTGTAATTGAAATTATCTACTATTACTTTACAGAACTTTACATAAAAAAGCGATCGAGGACTTACGCAGACACTTTTTTACCAAGATTCGCAGAAAGCTTCTTCTGCAAGGCGTTTTGCTCTCCATCACCCAATTCCCATATCTCCCCATCATCCCTAATTCTCAAGTGACAATGCGTAAGTCCTGACGCGCCGTGTAGATGCTTGAATCGCTGTGCGGCGATCGAGCAAAGCGAAGGCAATCAGGCAAATCGCTTTGCAAGTAGCGCCAGCATCTCCAGGGTTTAGGCATCCGATTCAAACTCGGTTAACCCATGTGACCGGTTTCTAAGGCGCGGGAACGACGCTCTGACGCGCCGTTTCCCTGACCAATGTAATCGTGCCAGAGACGAGCGAGGTCTTGAGCTTGGTGCCGCCACTCAGGGAGGATTTGATACATCCGGCGGGGGCGGCCTCGTCCTTCTACTTTTTTCCAGTAACCGGTGATTACGGCTTCATCTTCGAGGAATTTCAGAGCGCTGTAGAGAACGGTATCAGATAGTCGGTAGATGGGGAATTCCCTCTCTAGTTGGCCAATCAGTTCTGTACCGTAGGAATCTCCGCGCAATAACACGGAGAGAATGTAACACACAGCTAATTCCTTGTTTAGATAAACAGGAGGGGGGTCTTGAAAAAATTGATAGATATGTTCAAACTTCATCTGTCTTGTCCGCTGGAAACTCTCGTGATACCGTCAGGTTAACGGGAGAGGAAAGCGGGGCGGGGTGTGCCGCTTCCTAATGATTAAGTGGGACACCGGGGAAACAGAGGTGCAGTATTTCCCCAGTGAATGTTGATAGCCCCAAACGCTTGTCCTGCACTTCGGTAATGTTTGCCTGCGCCTTGGTTGAGCAGCGCTGACGTAACGCTGCTGACTAACTTCCTCTTCCAATCTATCGCAGCGACTATTATCAAGTGTGCGATCGCCTGCAAGAGTTGGCAGTTACTTTGGGAGTTAGTGTGTTAACTGAATTTGCCCTTGATGTTTGCGTTCAAGCGCAGGCTTTAAACCGAACTCAGGCCTAACATAGCCCGCAGTGTAAAAGTTAGAAAGACAAAAGTCGCTACAATCGAACTAATCAGGGCGATCGCAGTTGCCGGTCGATCGAGCAGGGGTTTGAGTCGCTCGAACAGGAAAAAGAAAATTCCCAGACATATCGTAATGAAAAAGCGCGGGTAGCGAGAGACGTTATTAATAAAATCTTGCATGAGCTTGGTGGGGTAAAGTGTCACAGCACGATCTTTGACTGGTAACACTTGTGAGCGAGTTAGACAATTTTGGCACAGCCGGAGCTAAATCTGCCGATCGGGCGATCGGGCATTTTTGCCGGTGAGGCTGACATATATAATTCTAACGAAAACTTTTCGCCGATGGCTCCAGCACTCTCTGTTTAATGCCACGCCACCTCCGGTAACAACTTCAGAAGTATGTCTATTGAGTTCTAGTTGTGATAAATATTATAGGGCCGTTATTTCTAGATAAATGTCTGCTGCCGCACCTTCTTTCGTCTTGCCACGTCCCTTTCTGAAATGGGCAGGAGGCAAAACTCGGTTGATTGGACAATATCAACCTTATTTTCCTGAAAAGTTCACAACTTACTACGAGCCTTTTTTGGGTGGCGGAGCTGTATTTTTTTACTTAGCACAGCAGCACCCTGGTTTGCAAGCTGTTTTAACAGATATTAATCCTGAGTTGATTAATGCTTATCGCTGTGTCAGGGATAAAGTTGAGGAGCTGATTCTCCTTTTAGAGGAGCATCAGTCAGAACACAGCAAGAACAATAAAGATTATTATTACTCGGTGCGATCGCGCTCCTACAAAACAGATACAGAAAAAGCAGCACGCCTGATTTACCTAAATAAAACTTGTTACAACGGCCTCTACAGAGAAAACTCAAAAGGTGAATTTAATGTTCCCATAGGTCGATACAAAAATCCTAACATTTGTCAAGCAGATTTACTGCGATCGGTCTCATCTTTACTCGCGCCCGCTCAAATTGAAGTCAGAAAATTCGATGAAATTTTGGATTTTGCTACCAGCAGCGAAGACTTTGTTTATTTTGACCCGCCTTATTATCCAATCAGTGCCACCAGTAACTTCACGACTTACAGCCGGGATAATTTTAAAGAATCGGAACAGATTAAACTGAGAGATATTTTTGCAGAACTTGCAGAACGAGGCGTGAAAGTTATGCTGTCTAATTCTAACTGCGATTTTATCGAAAAAATCTACCGCGATACTCAAATTTTCCCCAATCAATCTCTGCCAAAACTCATTGAAATATCAGCATCTAGGGGAATTAATTCTAATAGTTTTAAGCGTGGCAAAATCAAAGAAGTATTAATACGTTTATTTTAAATCTTCCTTAAGGAAAGTCTCTAATTAAGGAATGAGAATTAAATAACTTAGAATGCGTGATGGTTCTTGTGGGATGGGCCTGAAAGCCCGTCCAGAAAGGATGGGCTATAAGCCCAACCCCTACTTCCCACTTTCAAGAGTGTAAATTATTTAATTCGCACTCCTAAGCATATTTTGTAGGAGCAATACGTAGTTTCCCCACACGAGGCAAAGTTCCATAATTCCTGTTACAGATATTTGTTAGCCCAGGTAATAAAACCTTCGAGCTTGTGAACTGCCAACAGATTGTCATTGTCAGGAATTTGTTTTTTAAACCAGTCGATCGAACCTTGTCTCATACCATCACCACCCACTATAACAATAGTAGGAACTCGATAACAATTTTTAATATTTAAATTAAGGTAAGGATACTTCTCATCTACTGAACCTTTGTCTTCTTGCCACTTGCACTCAACAATTAGACCCAGAGGAAACAAACCGCAACCAACAATATAAAAATCGACATTTATTTCAGTTTCATAAATGCTAGCTCCGATATAAACCTGTTTAGCATATCGCTTGGAATTTTCAGTAGAGCTTAAGAGCCAATCTCGCTTGCGCTTTTTCGGCAACTGGGGACATATTTCGAGATATCCGTGGCCTCTCAACGTACCTTCTACAGTTGTTTCTAAAACAAAACCAGTTTTATTGGCTCTAAAACCCCTATTCATTTTGTTGTCCCCTGAATATAATTTGAATTAAGCCGATCGCACTTCGATCACTCCCCTGTCAAAAACCCGTTTGTCAGTACCAATAGAACTGACAAACATCCGGTCTTCATAGACATCAAACGTCGCAAAACTCAGGCGGCTAGCAGAATACTCCGTCCACTCAGAACGCCCCACCGCACGGGTGCCCCCGCCGGCACCGCAAATTAAATAAGTCGTACCGTTAATCGATCGAGTCCGTTCGTAACTGTGCTCGTGTCCGTTGATATAAAGCTGCACGCCGTACTTTTGAAACAAAGGCGTCAAAGTCTTAATAAAAGGTTGATTCAATCCGTAGACGCCAGAGGAATAAATCTGGTGGTGGCCGAACACAACTTTCCAAGGTGCGGTGCTCTGACTCAACTCTTTTTCCAGCCAAACAAGCTGATTTTTCCAATCCGCATTGTGATTGGTATCTAAAGCAAAAAACTGTACTGGATCTCGCCGAAAAGTATAGTAGCGACCTTGCATATTAAAACCCGCATATTTAACTTGCGGATCGCCGTTAGCAGTGCGGATATCGTGATTTCCCAGACAAGCATAAAATTTTACACCTTGCTGTAATAATGGCTGATAAGGTCGCTCGAAAACAGCATTGATTTTTTCAATTTCGCCGTTATTGTAGATATTGTCGCCGGCGAGAACAGCAACATTAAAAGGGTTTTCCCGGTGATATTGGGTCATCGCCTCAGCCACAGCATACTGACCTTCAGCCCCGGTACCGGTGTCGGCTACCGAAATAAAGCGTAAAATAGGCTGTGAGGCCGGTAAAGGGACGATCGCCCTTTCTGCCTCAACGTTAGAAGGGACAGCAGCGTTGGCGTCTGTACCCCCGGCACTCCGAAGCTGAAACATTTTCGAGACGGCGGCAAAACCTAAGCTGCTGAGACTGCCTAAAATTAGAAAGTGACGACGTTTGATGCTCATTTTGATTCGGTTACAACTAAGTTAAATGATAAATTAAGGTTGAGATGGCTCAATTAAAATTTATCTCGTTTACATATATTTGCAACGCCCCAAGGCAGAGAAAATGTCAGAAGAACAACTAAACCAACCAACTCCAGAACCCTCTCAATCTCCGACACCGGAGGTTGCTTCGGCCCCAAAGTCTGCCCCCACTGGCAGCAAAACTCAAAATGCCAGCAGCGCGGTTCCCAAAAATCAGAGAATCAAAACTTTGATGGCCTCGATCGGGAATTTGGGAAAAAAAGGTAAAAAAGTACCAGCCGAACCCTCGTTGCAGCAAGAAAAGCCGATCGCACCCACCACTTCTGACTCAGCAACAGTAACTCCTCCGGCTGTTGCTGTGGAAGTTAACAGCGTGCCACCAAAAGTTGCTGTAAAAGTTGAGAAAAAGCCTGTATCCCAACGCCCGGAAGGGAGTTTTTTAGAGAAAGTCGCTGTACTTTGGAAAAGTATTGTGCGGCTAGTGCGATCGCTACTGCCACCATCTACGAACCAGAAGCTGTCCGATCCAATTTTAAACGCCGCCCTAGCAGCAATTCTAATCGTTGTAGTCGGTTTAACTTTCAACAGTTTCTCAGCCAAACCGCCGGAGAAATTAGCAAAAGTGCCTTTGCCAGCAGCGCAGCAGTCGCCGCAAACTTTTGGTGATTTTATGGCATCGGGAACGCCAAAATCCCCAGAGGCGATCGTACCATCTAAGCCAATCTCTACTAACTTCAAAAGCAAGTTGCCCGATTTAGTGGCGCCGGAAAAACCGCAACCAGTAGAAATTATCCCACCGCCACCGCTGACGCCCGAACAGTCTCTGATTGCTGCGATTCAAAATCAAGTTACTGACATTAAGAATCGACTGGGCGGTAGTTTAGTTGAGTCTGTTCAAGCTAATTTTGCCAGCAGCATTTTGACAGTAAAAGTCGCTGAAGATTGGTACAAACTCAGCGCAGTTGAGCAAAATCAACTAGCAACGAAGATGTGGAAGGAGGCTAACTCACTCGATTTCAGCAAGTTAGAAATTGCGAATATGGAAGGCAATTTAATAGCTAGAAGTCCGGTTGTTGGTTCGGAAATGATTATTTTAGAGAGAGGGATTAATTAGAATTTAAATAGTCTGTATCTGTACACCATCTTACCAGCCTTAAAGTCCAGGACGCAGCACCTAATCATGTAGGTGTGCACTGCACACCTTACCGCTGTTTATTTTGTTGAGGATATTGAAACTTTCTCAAACCCGACAGAATGCTACCATTAAATTAATTAACTTTGAGGAAAATTGAAAAATGACAATTTTAACTCAAGTCGAACAAGTAGAAATTGAATATGCCAGCAGCGACGGAGAACCGATGGCTGAAAGCGACATCACGCGCGATTACATGACTTACAGCGTAGAAGCTGTCAAGCTTTACTTTCAAGAACGTTCTGATGTTTACGTGTCAGCTAATTCTTTCATTTATTATGAACAAGGGAACAACAGGGAGCATTCCATTTTGGCAAAAAGCATTTTTTTTACAGTGCGAACTATTGAATATCTCGCACTCTAAAAGCCAAACAGAGATGCTCCCGTTGTTCCGTAATTTCCCGTCAGTCAATTTAAGTAGGCTTGAAATGCGAGCCTACAACAATCTAAGTATTTTGGCTGAGTAACGTACATTACTTTGATAAATAATCTGTAAAATTTTAACAATTCAATCACAATTTATCAGTCAAACAAACTAACTAGCGCAGCAACCTTCACATAGGCTCTGATATTAAGTTGTTGCGGACACTGCCAGTTTCCCAGTACCCGACGGAAAATATCAGTAATTTCCGTGATTGACTTGCTGCCGAAAATACGGGAACATTATTCTTAATAAAAGCTTGGCAGCTCACTAAAAATCACGCACTAAAAACTTGATTAAGTCCGAATCCACACATTCTTCTTGAATGAAGGGTGAAGCGCATCAATTAGTTAGTTTGAAACTATCACAAGCAAACAGCTCACTCGCATCTACGGAAATTAAACATGAAACTTGTTAAAGATTCACCTTTTAACTCTCAAGATCCGTTTCAGAATTTCCTCGCCCCAGAATTCGAGATTGATACCAAAAACTTACTCAATAGTCAAGCTTACGCCAGCAACATCTCAGAACAAACACTCCCTCCACTTCGGGCCGCTGACAACAACAATAGCGCTGAAGACATCGCCAGCTTTTCCAACTCCCTCAGTTTGAGTCAGAGCTTCCCCAACACAGATTTTAATCCTTGCGAAAAAAAATAGCGCACTGGATGCTCTGACTGGGGAAATTATAGGTAAAAGGGATCTCGACTATTACGACAAAGATGCTTTAATCGGCGAAAGACGCGCATCCCAACTCGCACCAACAGCTTCTAATCCCAAAGCACCTCCCATCATCCAAAGTGCCGAACTTAAGTTTACAGACAGCAACAATCAATCTTTTCCCAACAATCAACCCGTTCTCTTCATCACGGGTACTAATGTATTAGTAGATAACTTGAGCGACCCGTTAGGCAGCCGATTCAGCGACTTAACCGTTAAATTTTTCGTAGGCAGACAAGCTTACGAAGGAACAGTTTTGACAGACAAAAGTCGCAAATTGGCAAACAATCAATTTGAAATCGCCGTTCAAGTTCCCAACACCGTACCGTTAGGTGAATCGCGCATCGTCATCAGCCGCAAGCAAAACGAAAAAGTTAGCCCAAATCCCTCAGAACCAGCCAAAGAAGTTAAATACGATAGCAGTCCTTACCGAATAGAAAACAATACAGAATACATCTTTGGCGCGCAGTGGACAACAGATAAAATCGCAATTATTAACGGTGCAAATCCCGAATCAGTCGTCACAGCTACTAATAGCAGCGACTTGTCGATTGCCAGCGTTTCTGTAGGCACGGATGACATACTCGATCGCCCGCGAGAACTAACACTCACCAGTGACGGCAGCCGTGCTTATGTAGCGATGGATCGTTCTGGGCGCATTGCTTTAGTCGATCCGATGACCAGGCAACAGGTAGACACTCAGCCGAATACCGCTGGTATTAACCCGATAAATTTGCCCAGCGGTGCAGAACCTCGATCCATAGTCATAGACCCCCGCGACCAATACGCTTACATCGCAGACGGAAAAATCGGCAGCAACTCCATCTACGTTCTCGATATCAACCCGTTTTCCTCAACCTATCACCAAGTCACCCAAACCATCCCAGTCGGTACAGCCCCGAACGGTTTGCGACAAATAGCCATTAGCAGCGACAGCAAAAAGCTGTTTGTTACTGCACCAAACGGCTCGAATAGCAAAATTTATGTTGTTAACATCGACCCCAAAGACCGACCCAGCGACCCCAGTCAGAACCCCAAAAAGTGGCATCAATTAATCGGAAGTATCACAGCCGATGAAGGAGTAGAAGGAATAGCAAGCACCGTCAATCCCTTAGCCATGACCTTCACGAACAGCGGCAAAGATAGCAACGGATTTGGGGTATTGGATATTACTAATAATGACCCGGTAAGTTTTGCTGCTACTACTCGCTATGCAAGTTTAGGGCTGGGTTCTGCTAACGATTATTTTGATGTAAATGAGGGAGTCGCGGTAACGGTACTGCCGGATGCCAGTTATGCCTTTGTTGTGGGTCGCAATGCGGACACGAAATTTTTCGGTCAAGAACTACCCAGCGTAGATGGAGACCCGCGAGCCGGCAGCAACATCGGCATTATTAAAGACCCGCTAACAAATCCGCAATTAATGGCGGGAACTAGACCAATTCCAGATGGATTCGCTACCGACTTAGCGCTTTCAAGTGATAGCAAATTCCTTTACGCTTCCTATCCGAATTTAAGCGGTGCTGGCGGCAAAGTTTATGTTTTTGATGTGGAGGAATTTGTCAAAACAGTGACAAACCCCGCTCAATTTCAAATTGATGCTAAAGGTCGGGGTGTCGGGCTGCCTTTGTTTGACAGCACTACGGCACGAAATGCTACGG
>NZ_JAUBUY010000125.1:0-1159 GCF_036705565.1 Microcoleus sp. AT8-B5 | reverse complement strand
CAGCCATGCTGACGCAAAACCGCTTGTTGCATGTAGCTTTAGAGTTAGTTGCGTTGTGTCCACCTGAACGACCTTTAGTTGCCGAACAGTGTTGTGTCAGCCCGTGAACTGTTGCGCAATTGCGATGTGTCGCCAGGAAAGAGTTTGTCAACGGTTGGGTGTTGTAAGACTGAAGCAGCACAAAGAACAAAACGATGAATGACTGCCTGGTGATTGAATATTTGCAGTAGATGCGTTTCGTCGCTCGGAAAAGATCTGCAGCAAATGCGTTGTGTCAAAAGTTACATGCAACGGACACGGCTTGGCGATGTGGCGGTATTCGAAAATCGTCAGCCTGTAACCACTGTTAAATTTATAAATAAAAGTTCATTGTCTATTGTATCGCTTGGTGTTATTCGTCGGCTGGAACTGGAGCCGAATAGCGAAGTAAGAGTTTTAGAATATATTCGTCGCCCCGCCATATTGCCAAACCGCCTGTTGGCAGCCGTTTATTTCACTCCACCGAATATTTTTCTTAAGTCAATCTCCTCTACCACATACCCTTTGTTTGGTCTCACAATCTTTTTTAAAAGCCTAATCCAAAAATTCTTGTCAGAGAAATAATGCGTCCAAGGCATTTGTTCTTGACCGTCACCAATTGGTTTAGTTACTTTGGAAAATTGAAGTTTATCGTTTAAAAAATATTTGCTTTCTGTTCCGCTTAATCCTGACTTTAAAATCCTTTCTATTGCTGAAATATTCACTTCATTGAATGTTAGTCCAACTTTTGAAACTCCAAATTTGTTGCTTTCGTCGAAGTCGGCGTCATAATAATATTCAACTTGGTCTGCGTTGTGTCCTGGTGTTTTAGGATTTGTTATGTCTAATGTGATAAGTCGTCCGTCACTTAAATAACCTACTTTAATTTGCGTTTCTCTGTCCCCAAATTGCTGCTTATAAAATTCTAACGTTGTTTGATTCTTTTGTGTGGTGTCAACAAGTTTGAACTGTCCATTTTGGGTCAGCAAATTCTTTAGATAGTCTTGCCAATTACTGTAATTTCTCATTGAAGTGCGTGTCCTTTTATGGCTGCCAACGTTCACGGCTTTGCGACGGCAGCGATAGCGTTCCGTCGCCCTTGAACTGAAGTTGAAGTTAGAACAAAAAGCCACAAACAACA
>NZ_JAUBUY010000088.1:0-12629 GCF_036705565.1 Microcoleus sp. AT8-B5 | reverse complement strand
GATCGGACGATCGTCCGATCGCGCTCGACTATTATAATTTACTTGGGGACAATTAATCCACCCTGCTATTTTTCGGAAAATGCGGAAGAGCGATCGGGAGCATCTCACTTTTGCAGCCAAAGTAGAAATCTAAGTTTTGAGGGAGTAGGCAGAAGGAAAGAGGAAGAAGGAAGGAGCCAGAAGAAGTGTTTTTACCAATATGAGATGCTCCCGATCGATCGCCCTTTCTAAGGACAATTCAGAAAGGATCTCGCTCACTTCTCCCCTATAATTCCAATCAATCCCTCTTTCAAAGACTGGATATCTACATCTTGAAGCCTTCCCAATTTTTTGAGAATCAGTTGCATCTCAATTGTCGTAATAACTGGCTTAATCATAAAAGCTTTTAAAAGCCCAGCCGATCGCCAATCTGTGATGATAATATCACAGACTTTTGGGCTAATGCTAACTTGGCTAGTTATACCCATAAGAATGCGATCGGGATATTCTGCATTATAAACGTCAGAACTAATAACAACTGCTGGACGTTTTTTAGTGGTAGTTTGATCTGTAAAAGGAAACGGAACTAAAACCACGTCACCAAAATTATAACTCGTCATACTCCGCGTCCTCTGGGTTATCCCAAATTTTAGCAAAAGCTGCTTCTGAGAGTTTAGTTGCAGTATAAACGAGAAGACGATCTTCACTTCGCGTTAAAAGGAAATCGATAAAATCTTCTAATACCGTAATTTTATCGGGCGGTAAACTACGGATTTTTTCCATCAGCTTTGTTTCCTGGTTTGGGGCGACACTCATGTTATCTCTCACTTCTTAATGTTAAATCAGCATATATTGTAAAAATACTAGGAAACTCCCTGAAGTTATTTGGCTCACAAACTGTTTAGAGTTACCACTATTTTTATGATAACATACATTCGTAGATAGTGCAAAAAAACTAGCAAGTATTAATAACGCCATATTCACCGATAAACTATGAAAAAAATCATCATTGGCATCATGGGCCCCGGCGAAAGTGCCGCATCAACTGACTTAGAAAACGCCTATCAACTCGGGCAACTCATCGCCGAAGCAGGGTGGATATTGCTAACTGGCGGCAGAAATGTCGGCGTCATGGATGCCGCCAACAAAGGAGCAAAATCAGCTAACGGTTTAACAGTCGGCATCCTTCCGGGGAATGACACTCGCGGCATTTCTGAATCTGTAGATATTGCGATCGTCACCGATATGGGAAACGCCAGAAATAACATTAACGTTCTTTCTTCAGATGTAATAATTGCCTGCGGTACGGGCACGGGCACTGCTTCGGAAATCGCCCTCGCCCTCAAAGCTAACAAACAAGTTATATTGTTAAATCACAGCGCCGAAAGTCAAGTTTTTTTTAAATGTTTAGCACAATTTAACATCTTTGTGGTAAACAATGCTGTAGAGGCTATGAATCAAGCTCGCGAAATCCTAGCAAATTCAAGATGAAATCCAAGATGAGAGTAAGCAAATTCAACTTTTGTGCGATCGGCATTTTCCTGACTTTGGGGATTTTCGTCAGTACCAAAGCAGACGGAAGAATTGCACAGTTCAGTTTCAACAACAAATCCACTCAAAAATTAGCACAAACCCTCCCTCCTCCTCCCCCTTTCGCACAGCCTGTTACCGAACAAGAAGCGCCACCTATTCGCAGCGAATCCGTGCCGGATCAAATAGCTTTAGCAACCCATTTGCAGACCATCAAAGCTAGAATGTACGGTGCTTACTGGTGTCCTCACTGTCACACGCAACAAGAACTTTTCGGCAAAGAAGCATTTACCGCAATTACTTACATTGAGTGCGATCCCAGAGGCAAAGATGCTCAACCGGATTTGTGCAAAGCTGCCAATATTAAAGCTTATCCCACTTGGGAAATTCGGGGGAAATATTACACGGGGCGGCAATCTTTGGAAAAACTGGCTATTTTATCCGGTTATAAAGGCAGCAGCAATTTTCTGCCACCGGTTCCCTCTCCTTAAAAATATCTAAATTAGTTCACACTTGCACTCGCCCACTAAGAAACCGGGTTTTTGAACCGAGATTGACTGTTTTCAGCAATTATTTTGGTAAAAAACCCGGTTTCTCGCCACCCGTGCGTGCAAGAGTATAAATGTAGGGTACCCACGGCGCACCTAAAATTATGATTTTTATGAATCCAACTTCTGAATAATCTGAATTGACATCACAGCGAGCTGGTTATTTAATGGTAATTAGGCGGACAGATATATGTCAATTTCAGACTAGCAGTTATTCAGGAGACTGAAGCGATGCAGTTACAATTTAGCAATAAACAAATAATCTGGAGCAGTTTGCTGTGCTTTTCGGCAATTGCATTTCCCCTAACAAGCCAAGCTATAACAGTACAAGAAGTACCGAATCCCCGTCAAGTAAATAACACTTGGGTAACGGACAAGGCAAACATTCTCAGCAACAGCACCGAAACTCAGCTAAATCAAATGATTTCGGATTTAGAGGCGAAAAATGGCTCAGAAATCGCTGTTGTGACAGTGACTGGTACTAAACCATCGGCGACACCAAAAGCATTTGCTACAGAACTATTTAAATTTTGGGGTATTGGCAAGAAAGGTAAAAATAACGGAGTTTTATTGTTGATTTCTTCGGGGGAACGCCGCGTTCAAATTGAAACAGGTTCTGGCATTCAAAGCATTTTGCCGGATGCTAAAGCAGTGGGCATTATTCAAGCCGAAATTACGCCCCGATTTAAACAGCAGGACTTTGACGGGGGTACATTAGCCGGGACAAAGGCGTTAGTAAATGTTTTACAAACTCCGACGGTAAATGCTCAATCTCAAACCACGCTACCTTTGGCTCCAATCGTACCATCTCAAGGGGTGAAACCGTCACCAACACCTAGTCAATCGCCAGTTATTAGCAATAGTACCTCCACAGGTGAAGATTCATCGAATTCAATCTATGACTTACTTGGGTTCTTATTCATAGCATTTATACCTTGCTTCATTATCTTCAGGATATTTGGCAGCTTATTTTCTGGGAAATCTCCTTTCCCCTCCCGCAGCCGTTATCAGGGCAATAACCGCAGTGACTATAGCAGTAGCGACTCCGGGGGTAGCTTTGGCGGGGGCGAGTCTAGTGGTGGGGGTGGCGGTGGGGATTGGTAATTCGGGAAGCGAGGTAGAAACCGAGTTTTTTTAGCAGGAATTAGTCCCCCTCTGCGGGTAAGAAAGTTTGTATAGTTGCGCTTTCAACCGCCAAACTCGCGATGGAGTAGCTAGCTAAAATACTCTTCAACAATTTTCAAAATCCGCGAGGCGGCCAAACCGTCCCCAAAGGGATTAATTGCCATTGCCATTGCGTTGTATGCTTCCGCATTGCTCAGCAATTCTGCCGCTGCTGCTGTAATTATATCAGAATTAGTACCAACGAGTTTAGCAGTACCTGCAGAAATTGCTTCTGGTCTTTCTGTGGTTTCTCGTAATACTAAAACTGGTTTGCCCAAACTAGGTGCTTCTTCTTGCAAGCCGCCGGAATCAGTTAAAATTAAATGACATCTCTGAATTGCTCCTACTAATTCTGCGTAATCTAAAGGTTCAGTTAAAAAGACTCTCGGATGGTCGCCCAAAAGAGCTTTTAAAGGTTCTCTGACTGTGGGATTTCGGTGTAGAGGTAAGAGCAAGGCTGTATCGGGAAACTTATCTAAGATTTGGAGAAATGCCCGCGCAATTCCTGCTAATGGTTCTCCCCAATTTTCGCGGCGGTGAACTGTTGCTAAGATAGTGCGATATTTGCTCCAATCTAAATTGGGAATGTTGCATTCTGGTTGGCGTTTGGCGACAGAAAGCAAGGCATCGATTACTGTGTTGCCTGTACGGTGAATTTCTCCCAAAACGCCCGATCGCCCTAAATTCTCTTGAGCCAGCTCTGTCGGGGCAAAATGCAGCCGTGTGAGCTGAGATATCAACCGTCGGTTAGCCTCTTCGGGGTAAGGATTGAACACGTCGTCTGTCCGCAATCCCGCTTCTACGTGACCTACGGGTATTTTCTGGTAAAATGCAGCTAAAGCAGCGGCAAACGCTGTGGTTGTATCGCCCTGTACTAACACGATTTGGGGCTGCAATTCTTTAAACAAGGCTTCCAAACCCTGCAAACTCCGGGATGTAATATCCGTCAAGGTTTGCTGGTGCTGCATAATTGCTAAATCCCGATCGGCTTTTAGATCGAACATTCGCATTACTTGCTCGACCATTTCTCGGTGCTGACCGGTTAAAATTACTTGGGTGTCAAAGGTTGGCGAATTTTTGAACAGTTGAATTACTGGGGCTAGTTTAATCGCTTCCGGGCGAGTTCCTAAGACGATGCAAACGCGGTGTGTGGCTTCGGGCATGGTAAAATTGGGTAGTTGAGATTTGCGAGGCTCTTAAAGGCTGAAGATTTTAGAGCTGGTTTGAATCTTTGGTTAACAAGATTTATTTTTTTATGAACCGCAGAGGGCGCAGAGGGCGCAGAGGAGGGAGAGAAGAGAGATAGAAAGTGGTTTGACGTTGGGTGGGGGCGGGTTTTTGAGATTGTGAGTTTTAGCCAATTATTGTCGGTGAAACCCGCCCCTACAGGATTATTGATATTAGTACATTTTTGTTAATTGCTTATGCCCTATCGTTACATTCTATTTTACAAACCCTATGATGTTTTAACTCAATTCACTGACAATTCAGGGGAAGTTAAACGCAGAACCCTGAAAGATTATATTCCTATTCCTAACATTTATGCAGTAGGAAGGCTCGATCGCGATAGTGAAGGTTTGTTGCTGCTAACCGATGATGGACAAATGCAGCACCGCCTCAGTGACCCGAAATTCGCTCACCCCCGCACTTACTGGGTGCAGGTGGAACGAATTCCTGATACAGGTGCGATCGCTGCTTTGCAGACAGGTGTCACAATTCAAGATTATCGGACTCGATCGGCAAAAGTGCAATTATTGTTAGAAGAACCCGCTTTGCCGCCCCGCGAACCGCCGATTCGATTTCGCAAAAACGTGCCGACAGCTTGGCTGGAAATGACTCTGACAGAAGGCCGCAACCGTCAAGTGCGCCGGATGACCGCAGCAGTAGGGTTTCCGACGCTGCGGCTGGTCAGATGTGCGATCGGGCATTTGCGTCTGGAAGGCCTCAAACCCGGTGAATGGCGCGAATTAACTCAAGCCGATTTTAGATTTTAGATTTTGGATTTTAGATTGGGGAATTACAGTCAACCGCCTTGACATTTAGGACATTCTTGATATCTGAAACTATGACTGCGACTGCATTTCCCTTCTTCCTTCTTCCGACTTCCTGATATCCGTTACATCCGTTACATCCGTTACACAATCCGTTGCCGAACTTCCTTCTTCCTTCTGCTTACTTTCGAGGGGGCAAAATAAAACTCTCGTTTCCATCCCGATCTTTTTGCACCTGAGCTCCCAACTTGACAAGAGCTTGTCTCGCCCTTTGACGCACCAACTTATCAGTTGTTTGAGCATAAACCGTGCTCCAAGCAGTAAACCGCACCGGCACGCTATCGGGATCTCGGCGCAAAAACTCAGCAGTTGCTCGAAACCTCGGCGCCAATGAAGCTCCTTCTGGGGTTCCTTCCACCCAATCAGCGGCCATTTCGTGGGAGCGAATTGACTCGGGAATATCCCCCAACAGCAGCAACTCATCAATACCTTTCGTTCGCCACACTATCCACGATTGGGAATGAAGTTGGGGCGAAAGGGCAAGGGCCCTAGTACCACGCTCTATAAAGTTAACAGCAGTTTCAGGGTTTCCTTGATAAAAAGAAATAGCTGTGGAGAGAAACAGGTAGATGTCAGCCCACCGCGGGTCGCGCTGCGTAACTATGTCAAAATAATCTTGGCTCAGATTGTAGCCCGTCACATCTCGCGCTTCGTCGTCGCCAAAATACTGCAAAAATTTGAGAAATGTCCAATCTGCAATTAAATTATCAAATCCAAAACTAGGGATAGTTTTGAGCATTCTCAGCCGCAGGGCTTCTTGCTGCGCTTCTTGCTGTGCGGCTCGCTTGAAACTGGCAGCGGATATTCCAGAGGGCGGGTTTTGCCCCTGAACGCCAACTGGGGACATTCCGCCTAACTGCCCGCTAGACTGCATGGCGACGACCCCCGCCAGCGCTGCTAGACCAATAACTCCATTAAGGAGCAGGCTCAACCACTTACGCGAAAATTGTTCGATTTTAGCTTCCACGGCACTTTATAAATCCAAGTTTTAAATTAAGTTTATTGAAAGAGAGTAATAATTGGTTGGCGATCGACTATGAATCTCGTTAGACTGTCCAAAGGGATGGTGGAGCCTCCACACAATAGTTTAAGTAGTAGTGTGAGATTTTTTAGCAATATAAAATCTCAAATCAAAAATCTAAAATCGAATTGAGCCAAATTCAATGAATCAAGCCCGCAAACGCTTTTCTAAGTTACAGGCAGCCCTGTTCAGTGGGGCGATGGCAACAACCGCTTCGATATCTTTACTCGTTCCCGGCCTGAGCCAATCAGTCCGCGCCGAACTTCAAGATAGCCCCAAAGCTGTCTTAGATGAAGCTTGGCAAATTGTGAACCGAGACTATGTTGATGGCAGCTTTAACAAGATTGACTGGCAAGTAACCCGCCAAGAACTGCTGAGCAAAAATTATACCTCTCGCGAAGCTGCCTACACGGCCCTCCGCAAAGCCCTAGAGAAATTAAACGACCCCTACACCCGCTTCATGGACCCGAAGCAGTACGAAGCGCTGACGAATCAAACCTCTGGGGAACTGACAGGGGTGGGGATGAGGCTGGAAGAAGACGAGAAAACGAAAGCGATTAGGGTAGTCGAGCCGATGGAAAATTCCCCGGCCCTGAAGGCAGGGATTCTAGCGGGCGATACGATTTTGGTGATTGACGGCAAAACTACCAAAGGCATGACTGTCTCGGATGCGGCTCAGATAATTCGGGGCGATGAAGGCACGAAAGTCACGCTGCGGATTGCTCGTGAGGGCAAAAGTGAATTTGACATCACTCTGACTAGGGCGAGAATTGAGGTAGCAGCGGTTCGCTACAGCCTCAAGAATGAAGGCGGTCAGAATGTCGGTTACATCCGTTTACAAGAGTTTAGCTCCCACGCGGGCGAACAAATGCAGGCGGCGATTAAAAAGCTCACGGCTCAGAAAGCTGACGCTTTTGTGTTGGATTTGCGGGGGAATCCCGGCGGGTTGCTGCGAGTGAGTATTGATATCGCTCGGATGTGGATGGATACAGGGGCGATCGTCCGCACAGTCGATCGCACGGGCGATTCTCAGGAAATGAAGGCAAATCGCACTGCGCTCACTGACAAGCCTTTGGTGGTGCTCGTGGACGACAACTCGGCCAGCGCCAGCGAGATTTTGGCCGGTGCTCTGAAGGATAATAAGCGCGCAACTGTGATCGGCGGCCAAACTTTTGGCAAAGCTTTGGTGCAGTCGGTGCATTCTTTGGCTGATGGTTCGGGATTGGCGGTGACGATCGCTCACTACTATACTCCCAACGGTACGGATATCAGCCAGAAGGGGGTTACTCCCGATGTTAAGGTGGAAGTCACCGACGAACAAAAGTTGAAATTAGCTAACAAACCGATGTTGGTTGCGACTCAGGACGATCCTTGCTACGCGCAGGCGATCGTACTTTTGCGAACTACCGCTTCGTCTCCCCGTCCCGTTGCTGGTAATGAAGCTCTTGTTCCTCAGAAGTAGTTGAAATTAGCACTTATTAACAATTAGCTTTAAGATGAAACCCGCACCGGCGGGTTTTGTTTTTGTAGTTTAATTTAGTCTCAAATTGCTAGAAAATGGTTTGTAATAACAGCCAACTATAGCGGTTCTCAAAAAAGTGAGGTATTCGCTATGTCCTATGCCCTATGCCCTATGCCCTATGCCCTATGCCCTATGCCCATGAGTACCTCATCTTTCTGAGAAAGGCTATATTTAATCCTACTATAATACTAGCCACTAACCAAGCTACCGCTTTCAGCCAAAATGGATTCACAAACTCTCCCATTAAGCGCTGGTTCGAGGTAAACATTACCAAGGGAATTACTGCAAAGGGTAATTGCAAACTGAGAATCACTTGACTGAAAACCAGCAAATTAACCGAGATGCGTGCGATCGACTATGATTAGGTCGATCGCCAAAAATCACTCTTGTCAACGTTCCTGATTTGAGAGGTTTTTAAATTCGCGAGTTCCCTGATAACCTGATAAATCAGCTAACTCCTGCAAAGATTTTTGCCCTGGGTAAAACTTACCATTAATTTCCCAAGTAGGAGTACCCTGAATCTTGGCAGCTTCGCAAAGATCGGGGCGAGCATTTTTCCCTTGGGGATTGCACTCGATATAATTGAGAATGCGAGCCGCTTCTTTCCCAAAACTTTCCTTCTGCATCTGACAGTGATCGCAGGTAAAAGAGCTGTACATTTTAGCTCCCACTCTTTTTAAATGTTGGGCTAAAGCAATTTCTGAAGTACCAGAAGATGTTGTGGTATTCATACTTGTTTCCTTAGCTGTACCGAGATTATTGACATCGGCATAAAGAGCGAGAGAGGAAATCAGCACTAACATAGACACCAGAATTCCTATAAAAAATAGTTGCCCGATATCATCCCATTCGCGACCGATTAATGCTAAGACAAACAAGCTAGTTGCAAACAAAGCAGACGCAATACAGTAAATACAAGCTGCTTTGATATCAACAGCCAGTACATACATCAGATAGCCGCTGAAAATCGTCATAGCTGTGCTACCAGCAAATAGAAATAGTCCCGTCCAAGACTCTAACTTAGAGCGGAGACTCTTCTGTTCTGCAGGATTAACAAGTAGGGGAGCTACGGCAAAAACTATCATGCTCAAATAGCCCAAAAAACCGAACAAAGAAAGAGGCAAACCAAAGACATAGGCATAGGGACTCGAAAGCACGATATCGCAGCCTTCGATCGGACAAACTGCTGTTCCGTTGGATAACTTGACCACTGTTAGATAAGCAGTGATCGCAGCCCCTATTGAGGCAATTCCTGCCGTGATGGGACGAGAATAGCGGTGAATCCAGGGCTGAGAACGTTGACGACGCATAGTATTTTTGACCTCAAAATGTATGTTTCAATTGTGGGGTAAGGTGGGCAATGCCCGCCCTGCGAACACTCTATTTCAAAACTCTAGTCGCATTGAAAATAGCTGCTAAAGCCACCCCAACATCGGCAAAAACTGCCTCCCACATTGTAGCTAACCCAAAAGCACCAAAAGCAATAAATATGCCTTTGACTAACATGGCAAAAATGATATTTTGCCAAACAATATTGTGAGTTTTTCGGGCAATTTGGATGGCTTCAGCCACCTTGGACGGTGCATCTGCCATAATCACAACATCGGCAGTTTCGATCGCTGCATCCGAACCCAAACCCCCCATCGCTATGCCCACATCAGCCCTAGCAAGCACTGGTGCATCATTAATTCCGTCTCCAACAAAGACAATTTTATCGCCTTTTTTAGATTGACCGATCAGTTTTTCGATCGCCTCTACTTTTCCTTCGGGTAATAACTCGGCTAAGTAGGAATCTAAACCGAGCTTTCTCGCAACACTATCGGCTACAGCTTGATTATCTCCTGTTAGCATCACGATTCGCTCAACACCTAATTTTTTGAGGTCGCCAATAGCCTGTACTGCGTCTTCCTTAAGCTCGTCAGCAATTAAAATGTAGCCAGCGTAGCGGTTGTCTACCGCTAAATGGACGACAGTACCTTCAGCATTGCAGACATCGTGAGGGATATTTTCTCGGTGTAGCAAACGGTCATTTCCCGCAAGCACAATTTGATTATTTACTTTTGCTCGAATGCCGTGTCCCGCTATTTCTTCGTAATCTTTCACATCCGATGAATCTATCTTTCCGCCGTAAGCTTCCAGAATAGATTTCGCTACTGGGTGATTGGATTGAGATTCTACTTTAGCCGCTATTGCCATTAACTCTGTTTGGTGAAAACCATTTTTAGGCACAATTTGTGCTACTTTAAAAACTCCTTTTGTCAAAGTTCCTGTTTTGTCCAAAACAACTGTCTTGACTGCTGTCAGGGTATCGAGAAAAGTCGAGCCTTTAACCAAAATACCGCCCTTGGCTGCACCGCCAATTCCCCCAAAGTATCCGAGAGGAATGCTAATCACCAATCCGCAAGGGCAGGAAATAACTAACAAGACTAGGGCGCGGTAAACCCATAAAAATCTGTCTGCATTCGTTGCTTCTGAAATGAACAAAGGGGGAATTAGAGCCACTGCTAGCGATGCAAATACTACAAAAGGCGTGTAGTAACTGGCAAATTTGGTGATAAATTTCTCAGTTTCAGCTTTTTTGCTTCTGGCATTTTCTACTAATTCCAGAATTCGGGAGATTGAAGATTCACCGAAGAGTTTGGTAACTTTGAGGGTGAGAACTCCTGTCTGGTTAATTGTTCCTGCTAAAACTGTTTCTCCAGCTTTCACGGTTCGAGGTACTGATTCTCCAGTTAGCGCAGACGTGTCAATCTGAGAATTGCCGTCTATAATTTCACCGTCTAAGGGAATTTTTTCTCCCGGTTTGACAAGGATGATATCGCCGACAGCTACTGTTTCTGGTGCAACTTTTTTGATTTCGCCATTTGCCTTGAGGTTGGCGCTGTCTGGGCGAATTTCTAAAAGCGATCGGATCGATTGACGCGATCGCCCAACGGCAAATTCTTGAAAAAGTTCTCCGATTTTGAAAAACAACATCACCCCGACTGCTTCAGGGAGTTTGTGAATAGCTACAGCGCCGAGTGTTGCTATAGTCATTAAGAAATTTTCATCAAAAAATCGACCTCGCAGAATATTGCGACCCGCACTGGTTAAAACATTCCATCCGCTTAAAAGATAGGCTGGGATAAAAACCAGATATTCACCTATAGAATAGGGCGTGTTGTGCAGTTTTTCTTCAAAAATTAAACCGCCGATAAACAGTACAACAACCAATATCACAGGAAGCAATTCTTGCTTGAGGTTAAAATCTCCGTGGTCGTGGCCGTGGCCGTGGTCGTCGTGGTGATGATTCTCATGGCTGCGATTGTCGTCGTCGTGACTGCAACTACAGCAGCCGGAATCGCTCGATTTGGCTTTTTGCATGGTTTTTCCTAGGTTTTTTATAACAGATTATAGTATGAACAGATATTCATATTATAGAGTCAAAAATAAAATCTACTAGATTTTTAACTCAAAATCTAGTAGATTTTATAAAAATCTTGTTAAGTTGGTAGGGAACGTTATGAGGGATTAAGAGTAATAACTATTCTCAGTTTCCGATTGAGAGAGAGAATGATTATCCATAGTCGTTAGTGATTAACTAATTAAGCCGCCGGATAAATTCTAAAGGCAAACCGTCTGTATCGGCAATAAAAGCTACTTCGTAAACATTTGGCCCGATCGCCTGTTGAGTCGGTTCTAATAAAACTTTCAAAGCTTGAAACTGGTTTGGTTGGTATGAAGCAGCTTCGTCAAACCGTTCTTTCAGAGACTGCAACCAGCTAGGCAAGTCAGTTGTCGCCTCAGTTAAATCGAAAGATAAATGATAATATCCAACATAATGCTCGTCTCCGAAAGCATCCGGTGCGGGTTTTGGTTCCGGGATTTGAATTAGTTCGATGCGTCCATTGAGACCTTCCATCCAACAGGCTAGGGTGTAACCTGTGGTAAAGCGATCGCTCACAGTAAATCCCAACTGTTCGTAAAAGGCGATCGCCCGGTGAATGTTAGCAGTGCGAATCGAGGCGTGGTGCATTCGATTTTAGATTTTAGATTTTAGATTTTAGATTGGGGAATTGGGAATTGGGAATTGGGAATTGGGAATTGGGAATTGGGCATTGGGCATTGGGCATTGGGCATTGGGCATTAGGAATAAGAACTAACTAATGACTAATAACTAATGACTAATGACTAATGACTAATGACTAATAACTATTCAAACAACCGAAAATAGGGATATCTAATCGGAACTCCCGGCTCTTTTTCCAAATCAAAATTAATCACTTCCCAGCAAGGGTCCTCTTGGGGATCGGGGCTAAAATCCACAGGCAAACCGTACAGCCTCGGCCGCGGCGATTCCGCCTGACCCCGCCAAGGCGTGCTGCGTTCCAAATAAGCGCTGATTAAGTCCCGATAGCGTTGGGCAACGATCACGCGAGTTGCTCGGTAGCCTTGAGTATACAGTCGATCGAGCGCTTCGTGAATTTCAAACCGAATCCCGTCCGGGTGCGTGTGCTGGCGATACCATTCATTCTCCCAGCGGCGCCAGTGCCGCCCAGACTGAAGGTGAACCAGTTCCCCCGTTTTTGGATCTGCCTCAAATGCCCCGTGACGCGGACACAAATAGGTATCCGTTAGCGTTAGAGCCGGAATTGTTTGGCGACAGTGGGGACACTGAATTTCCGGGCCAAACATCGGGTATTGCAAGGCAACTTCAATCATTTATTTGCGTCCCAGCATATTTTCTCTGCAAAAGTGGTTAGAGTCGATAGGGGCATTTCTACCCCTACCTCTCCTTCAGAACGGAACGTGAAACTTTCGCTTCATTCCGCTCC
>NZ_JAUBUY010000087.1:0-13000 GCF_036705565.1 Microcoleus sp. AT8-B5 | reverse complement strand
GAGACAGGGGTTTCAACCCCTGTCGGACTGTCGGACTGTCGGACTGTCGGACTGTCGGACTGTCGGACTGTCGGACTGTCGGACTGTCGGACTATCGGACTCTCGGACTTTGATAGACGCAAAAAATCTTCCTGGTTTTCTTAGCAAAATGTTACAAACAAAGAAGCAAAAGTCTATTCAGGAGAATCCGCCTTGGTACTCTACAGCCCTCAACTTGAACCCAGTCAGCAGCAAAACCTTTCCTCCATCAATGGTTTTGCGGGCCGGCACATTGGCCCGACACCCAGCGAAATCCAGCAAATGCTCAATGTTTTGGGCATTTCCAGCCTCGATGAGTTGATTGACAAAACGGTTCCAGCGGCGATTCGCATTTCTCAACCCTTACAACTTCCCGCAGCGCAAAGCGAGTACAGCGCTTTGGCAGAATTGAAAGAAATTGCTGCAAAAAATCAGGTATTTCGATCGTACATCGGCACTGGATATCACGACTGCATCACTCCCCCCGTCATTCAGCGGAATATCCTAGAAAATCCCGGCTGGTATACAGCTTACACTCCCTACCAAGCCGAAATTGCTCAAGGGCGATTGGAAGCTTTACTGAACTTCCAAACCATGATAATTGACCTCACGGGTTTGGAAATTGCCAACGCTTCTTTGCTGGATGAAGGGACAGCGGCGGCGGAAGCGATGGCGGTTAGTTACGGCGCCAGCAAAAATAAGGCAAAAGCGTTTTTTGTTTCCCAAGATTGCCACCCTCAAACTGTGGAAGTGGTGCAAACTCGCGCTAAGCCGCTGGGAATTGAGGTAATTGTCGGCGACCATCAAAGCTTTGAGTTCGATCGTACAATCTTCGGCGCTCTCCTGCAATACCCCGCCACAGACGGCGCAATTTACGACTATACCGATTTTATTCGATCGGCACACGAAGTCGGCGCATTAGTCACAGTAGCCGCCGACATATTGAGCCTTTGCTTGCTCACACCCCCCGGCGAATTCGGCGCGGATATAGCCGTAGGAAGCACTCAGCGCTTCGGAGTGCCGATGGGATTCGGAGGGCCCCACGCCGCCTATTTCGCCACGCGAGAAGAGTTTAAACGGCAAGTTCCGGGGAGAATAGTTGGCGTTTCTAAAGATGCCAACGGCAAATCTGCTTTGCGTCTGGCCTTGCAAACTCGCGAACAGCACATCCGCCGCGAAAAAGCAACCAGCAATATTTGTACTGCTCAAGTTTTGCTAGCAGTGATGGCGAGTATGTATGCTGTTTATCACGGCCCGTCTGGACTGAAAGACATTGCTGAGAAAGTACGGACTTTAACAGCACTTTTGGCATCCGGTTTAAGAAGTTTCGGATACACAATTGGTTCTCAACCTTTCTTCGATACTCTGCGAGTAGAATTGGGAGACAAACCGCTGTCAGAACTTCTAGAAGCTGCTAAAGTACGCAAAATTAATCTCCGAGTTTTCGATGATTCGACAGTGGGAATCACTTTAGATGAAACTGTCAGCGTTGAAGATGTGCAAGAGTTGTGGGAAATTTTTGCACAGGATAAAGATTATATCAGGGCAGACGGGCAGAATGCTCTCAACATTCCGCTGGATGCCGACGCATTGAATTCCTATTTGACCTTACCAGATTTTTGCGATCGCACCAGCAGCTATCTCGCCCATCCAGTTTTCAACAGCTACCATTCCGAAACGGAACTTTTGCGGTATTTGCACCGTTTAGAAGCCAAGGATTTATCGCTAAACACATCGATGATTCCCTTGGGTTCTTGCACCATGAAATTGAATGCCACAGCAGAGATGATGCCGGTGACTTGGGCAGAATTTGGCAAGATACATCCCTTTGCACCCCGCGATCAAACTCGCGGCTATCAAATGATGTTCGTGCAACTAGAACAGTGGCTGGCAGAAATCACCGGTTTCGCGGGAATTTCTTTGCAGCCAAACGCCGGTTCCCAAGGCGAATACGCGGGCTTGTTAGTTATTCGCCAATACCACGAACACCGAGGCGAATCTCACCGAAATATCTGTTTGATTCCCCAGTCAGCCCACGGTACAAATCCGGCTAGCGCGGTGATGGCGGGGATGAAAGTAGTTGCTGTCGAGTGCGATTCTCAGGGCAATATTGATGTCGCCGATTTACATAAAAAAGCAGACAAGCACAAAAAAGAACTGGCGGCTTTGATGGTGACATATCCATCTACCCACGGCGTTTTTGAGGAAGAAATTAAAGAGATTTGCGATATTGTCCACAACTGCGGCGGACAAGTTTATATGGACGGCGCAAATATGAATGCTCAAGTTGGTTTGTGCCGCCCCGGTGATTTTGGTGCTGATGTTTGTCACTTGAATTTGCACAAAACTTTCTGCATTCCCCACGGCGGCGGCGGGCCGGGAATGGGACCGATTGGGGTAATGTCTCATTTGGTGCCTTTCTTACCTTCTACTGATGAAGAATCAAAATCTTACCCCCCCCAACCCCCCCTTGCTAAGGGGGGGAGCAACATACAGCCCCCCCTTCCTAAAGGCGAAATATCCCAATCAGTTGGTGCTGTTTCCGCAGCGCCTTGGGGAAGTGCTAGCATTTTGACTATTTCTTGGATGTACATTCGGATGATGGGAGGAGTGGGTTTAACTGAGGCGACAAAAGTAGCAATTCTTAATGCTAATTACATGGCAAAACGGTTAGAATCTTATTATCCGGTTTTGTACAAAGGGAAAGCTGGTTTGGTGGCGCATGAGTGTATTCTAGATTTGCGATCGCTCAAAAAATCTGCGACTATTGAAGTAGAAGATATCGCTAAACGGTTGATGGATTACGGCTATCACGCGCCGACGGTTTCTTGGCCGGTTGCTGGTACGGTAATGGTGGAACCGACGGAAAGCGAATCGAAGCAGGAATTAGACCGTTTTTGCGATGCGATGATTGCAATTCGAGCGGAAATTGCGGAAATTGAAAATGGTAATGTTGACGCGCAAAATAACGTCTTGAAAAATGCGCCGCATACCGCAGAATCTCTGATGGTTGATGAGTGGAATCGTCCTTATACTCGCGCGCAAGCGGCTTATCCGACCTCTTGGACTCGCGAATATAAGTTTTGGCCTGCGGTGGGCCGGATAGATAATGCGTTTGGCGATCGGAATTTTGTCTGTTCTTGTTTACCAATGGAGGCATACACTTAAGAGTGTAATCAATGTAAATCTCGTTTATATCTGAGTCTAGATACCCCTAAATCCCCCTTAAAAAGGGGAGTAGGGGTTGACTTTGAGAACGCTTCCGATTCCCCCCTTGTAGGGGCGGTGCCCCCGTGCCCGCCCTCTTGGCTAGGGGGGATCTCCGGGTTTGATAGATGCCGAATATCTAGGTAAAAAAACCCGGTTTCTCAACCTCACCTCTCTCTTCTCTTCCTCTGTGCCCTCTGTGGCCTCTGCGGTTAAATTATTCCGAAACAACCGTAAACGATATCATCCAAAGCCTCAACAAAAATTCCCCCATCTCAGCTATAATCAAAACCATCCTATCCCTCCCCACAAACCCGCTATGAGGCACTGGCAGCCGGGACAACAAATCCACAACGGCAAATACCTAATCGAAGCCATCCTCGGCGGCGGCGGATTCGGTGTCACCTACCGCGCCCAAAACCTCAAAGAAGCCAAAGTAGTAGCCATCAAAACCCTAAATGCCAACGTTCAAGGTAAGCCAAACTTTCGCGAATACCAAACAAAATTTGTCAACGAAGCCTTATCTTTAGCCAAGTGCAGCCATCCCCACGTCGTGCAAGTTTACGAAGTATTTCCCGAAACCGTGGGAAATATCGAATTGTGGTGCATGGTGATGGAATTAATTGACGGGATTGACTTAGCCAGCCATCTAGAAGATAACGGCATTTTGTCGGAAGAGAAAGCTTTGGCAATTATTAAGCAATTGGGAAGGGCCCTGAGTTTTGTTCACAAGCAAGGATTTACTCACCTCGATGTTAAACCCCAAAATACTATGCTCAGAAAGCGGGGTTTGAAAGCCGTTTTGATTGATTTTGGCTTAGCACGACAGATGACAGCACCGGGAAAATTGAGAACTAATAGCAATTCCGGGACTGAGTGTTACGCACCCATTGAATTATTAGAAAAACGTGCCGAAATAGGCGCTTATACAGATGTTTATTCCCTAGCAGCAACGTTTTATGTCATGTTGACGGGTGAGTTGCCGTTTCCCTCGCTATTCAGGAAGCAAAATATTCTTTTAACTCCGCCAAAGCAATTCAATTCTGAGATTAGCGACAGGGTGAATGCCGCGATTATGAAAGGGATGGAGTTGGAACCGCAAAATCGCCCGCAGTCGGTGCAGGAATGGTTGGATTTGCTGATACCGAAACCTGTGGCTGCTGAGACTACGCGGGTGATTTCAGCCGTGGGAATGGATTATATAAACTTGCGGAATTTATTAGCGGCAGGAAAGTGGAAAGAAGCGGATTGGGAAACGGCGGAAGTCATGCTGAAGGTGGCGGGTAGGGAGAAAGAAGGATACTTGCATTTTGAATATATTGATAAATTTCCCTGCGAGGACTTGCGTACCATTGACCAACTTTGGGTACAATACAGTGATGGGCGCTTTGGCTTTTCGGTACAGAAGCGCATCTATCAAAGTCTGGGGGGAACCAGGGAATATGATAGTAAAATATGGAAAGCGTTTCGCGATCGGGTAGGTTGGTATGTGAATAATAGCTCGTTGTCGTGGAGTGAGCTAAAATTCAACACCAAGGCACAGCCGGGACACCTCCCTGGTGGAGGTGGTGGTTTGTTGGGTGGGGTAGGGTGTGGGGATTGGATCCGTCTCTTCTCTCGCGTCGAGACTTGTAAAGTGTAACATCTAAGCGTTTCAGGGTTTCATAAAGATTTATTACAGGCAATAAAACCACGAAGCCACGCCAGTTCTACGTTTCCGATACCTGGCACTGCGAGTCCTCAGTTTCCGGCCCATTTTCCGTAGCTTTTTGTAGTATCTGCCCAGCCACTTGCGGGTTATAACAATTAGCAAAAATGAACTTTTGGGCCACCGCTAAAATTTCCGGGTTTTGGGCAAATTCAAGAAACCGGGTTTCTGCGATAATTTACGCATCATCACCCAGATTCAGGAAGAAACCCGGTTTCTACCTCGCCACCAACAGTCTCCAAACCCCATAAACTCGCAAACTTTACGTGGCTATTAGTAGCATAGCGTATAAAACTTTCTTCACTCAAGATGCGATTCAATTAATTGTAAACAGACATCAACTTCCCCTAATTGTCGTCAATACAGAAGTAGAGGAAATAGTACAATGGATAAACTAACCGAGTATCCCAAATTAATCGATCGCATTTTAACCGAATATATAGAATTGTGCCACCGTCCTCAACCAGACATCGAAACCTTCTTAATTACCGATGCACAAAACGGTCATTATATGTGGATGAATCTCGGCTGACCAAAGGGAGAACGCATTACCGGGATGACTGTCTACGTTAGGATTCGGGATGGCAAATTCTGGATTGAGGAAGACTGGACAGAAGATGGAATCGCAACAGATTTAGTACGTGCTGGGGTTCCTAAAGAAGATATTGTATTAGCATTTCACGAGCCTGGAATGCGGCAGTACACGGATTTTGCAGTAGCTTCCTAGCGCTATCAAATATATTTGATAGGAGGAGACATGAATCCCCATAATTTAGAAACAAAATTTGTAGTTTGCATTAACAACCAAGACTACCCAGCGTCATTGGAAGTGCGAAAAATCTACCAAATAATCCCGGATAATCGCGCTGGGGAACATCAATTAATCCGAGTCATTGATGAATCTGGCGAAGATTATTTGTATCCAGTTTCATATTTTGTACCGATCGCATTGCCGCAAGCTGTAGCAGCCGTATTTGCCTAGTAGAAACTATAAATTATATTACGCACTTTGACTAAAGAAACCGGGTTTTTACTGAATCTGTCGGTGGGAACGAAATATTGTCGTAAAAAACCCGGTTTCTGAGTCAATCTCAAGGAGTAAGCTGTTGTGCATTTAAATCGTCCTTAGCATCCGAGTGTGTTAGGGGACAAATGCAACTCTCCTGTCCCAGCCACTGCGATCCTACTTGATGCAGGGCTGCCATCACCGGTTGAATTTGGCGACCCTTGGGCGTGAGGGAATATTCTACACGGGGCGGAATCTCGGCATACACACGCCGATCGACTAACCCTTGAGATTCCAACTCTCGTAGGCGTTGGGTGAGGGTTTTGGTGCTGATGCCAGGAAGTGCTGTGAGTAATTCGTGGGGACGGCGATCGCCTCCAAACAGTTCGCGTAGAACCAAAATTGACCATTTATTGTCCAACAAATCCAGCACAAATTGAATCGGACATTTAACCTCTACGCACTGACTCGCTTCCACCATAAACTCCCTTCACTATAATTTCCATATTTCTTTAGAAATGGCTCAAGCGTCCTATTGGCTTCAATGCTTTACCTAAAGTAACTATAGGATACCACTGGTAACTGACTTGTGGGCGATCGCGGATTAAGGCAATGTGGTGCACAGTCATCAATTCCGAACAATCCACTCTCCACTCCTATGGTCAGTTCAATTAGTAAATCGGAGTCTGCTGGTCTCCCATCCAGCATTAAAGCACCTGTTCAAGAAACCCTGTTAACACCACGCTTTTACACCACCAATTTTGATGTCGTTGCCGAAATGGATCTGTCCGGGCAACAAGCGGAATTAGAAGCAGTTGTAGCAGAATTGCGCGCGGACTATAACCGCCACCATTTTGTCCGCAATCAAGAGTTTGAGCAATGCTGGGACAAGATTGATGGCGAAACGCGAAAGGCATTTATTGACTTTCTAGAGCGCTCCTGTACCTCAGAATTTTCGGGTTTTCTGTTGTTCAAAGAACTCTCCCGCAAACTTAAGAATCGCCAACCGTTGTTATCGGAAGCCTTTAGCTTACTGGCACGGGATGAAGCGCGTCACGCCGGTTTCTTGAATAAGGCGATGGCAGATTTTGGGTTGTCTCTCGATCTGGGCTATTTAACAAAAAATCGTACCTACACATTCTTCCCTCCAGAATGGGTAATTTATACTGTTTATCTGTCGGAAAAAATTGGCTACTGGCGCTATATTTTGGTGTATCGCCATCTAGAACAACATCCAGAACATCAAATTTATCCCCTGTTTCGCTACTTCGAGAATTGGTGCCAAGACGAAAATCGGCATGGGGATTTCTTTAAGGCTTTGTTGCGATCGCAGCCTAAGCTTTGGAATAACTGGAAAGCAAGACTCTGGGCGCGCTTTTTCCTACTGACGGTGTTTGCCACCCACACAATGACGGTGTTGGAACGCTCCACATTTTATGACTCGATCGGCATCGACCCCGATGAATATAACAAGCAGGTGATTCATCACACCAATGAAACAGCAAAACGGGCGTTTCCCAGTATTTTAGATACCCACCATCCAGAATTCTTTCCTCGTTTGGATCGATGTGCGATCGCCAATCAGAAGCTAGCAGAAATCTCAAGTAACCAGCGCCCTGCCGCCATCCAATTTTGCCAAAAATTACCCTGGATTGCTGCGATCGCGTGGCAGTTGTTGCGCCTTTATTTACTGCCCTCGATTAATGCTGAATCGTCCAGAACCGCTATTAATTAGGAGATATTGCCATGACTAATCTATCCACACGCCTCCGAGAAGGCACGATGCAATCCCACACCACAGCCGAAAATACGGCATTTATGAAATGCTTTATGAAAGGCATTGTGGAACGGGAACCTTTGCGTAAACTATTTGCCGATTTGTACTTTGTTTACAGCGCCTTAGAAACGGCTTTGCAGAGCCATGTCAACCACCCGATAATCGGAACCCTCTATTTCCCTGAGTTAAATCGCACTGAGAATCTGGCTTGCGATCTAGCTTTTTATTACGGTGAAAATTGGCGGGAGGAAATTACGGCTTCGCCAGCGGGTTCTGTGTATCGCGATCGCATTCAAACCCTCTCAAAAACCGATCCAGTCCTGCTGATTGCCCATGCCTACACCCGCTACATGGGTGATTTATCCGGCGGACAAAGCTTGAAAAACGTGATTCGATCGGCGTTGTCTCTGCCGCCGGATCGGGGAACAAATTTCTATGAATTTTCCCAAATCTCGACACCAGAAGCAAGGCGAGTATTTAAGGAACGCTATCGCCAAACCTTTGATGAGTTTCCGGTGGATGCTGACACGATCGAGCGAATTGTCGCCGAAGCAAATACGGCATTTACCCTTAACCAGGATGTAATGCACGAACTCGAAGCCGATGTAAAAGCGGCGATTGGAGACCATACCTTTGATTTGCTGACTCGGCAAGATCGCCCCGGTAGCACAGAAGGCCGCAGCCCTCATGCCAAGCGAGAATCTGTCGCGAAATAACTCGCCCAAGGAAAACAAGATCGATCGTATCTCTAAAATATGCCGGGGTTCTGAATTTACACAACAACAGAAGGATACATTAGTTAATGAAACAGTTATCACAAACGGTTGAATTTGATGCTGCATTGTTGAATAAATACAACCAGCCTTTACCTCGCTATACCAGCTATCCACCCGCCACAGAATTAAGCACTGACTTCGATCGCAACGCATTTAAAACCGCGATCGCCGTCGGCAATCACAAACGAACCCCCTTATCGCTTTACTGCCACATCCCCTTTTGTGAAACGCCCTGTTATTTCTGCGGCTGCAATACCATCATTACCCAGCGCAAGGAGGTGGTAGAACCCTATTTAGGCTATCTCGATCGCCAAATTCGCCAAGTTGCCAGTTTGGTGGATGCTGATCGGCTGGTGCATCAGTTGCACTGGGGCGGCGGCACGCCCAACTATCTCGATCGCACTCAGGTAGAGTTTCTCTGGAACCAGTTAAATCGATATTTTCGGTTCGATGACGCAGCAGAAATATCGATCGAAGTCAACCCTAGCTATATCGATCGCGAATATATTCTATTTTTGCGACAATTAGGCTTCAATCGGATTAGTTTTGGCATTCAAGACTTTAATCCCACCGTGCAGCAAGCGATCAATCGGGTGCAGCCGGAAGCGATGTTGTTTGATGTGATGGATTGGATGCGGGAAGCTGGGTTTGAAAGTGTAAATGTAGATTTGATTTACGGCTTACCTTTCCAGACACAAGCCACATTCCAGGAAACTGTACAGAAGACCTTGCTATTAAATCCCGATCGCATTGCCGTCTTTAATTTTGCCTATGTTCCCTGGCTCAAACCGGTTCAGAAACGAATGCCGGAATCTGCTTTGCCCACTGCGGGGGAAAAGCTGAAAATTCTGCAAAGTACGATCGACCAACTGACGCAAAGTGGCTATGTGTTTATTGGTATGGATCACTTTGCCAAGCCTAATGATGAACTGGCGATCGCGCAACAAGCTGGGCAACTACATCGGAATTTTCAGGGTTATACCACTAAGCCAGAATCGGATCTGTTGGGCTTTGGCATGACTTCCATCAGTATGTTGCAGGATGTGTATACCCAAAACCACAAGGGATTGAAAGATTTTTATCTGGCGATCGATGGGGGTGAATTGCCTATCGAAAAAGGTGTTAGACTTAATCATGACGATCTGATTCGGCGCACAGTAATCATGGAATTGATGTGTCAATTCCAACTGTCGGTGCAGGATTTGGAAGAAAAATACCATCTCGGATTCGATCTAGATTTTAATGACTATTTTGCTCAGGTTTTGCCACAACTTGATGCCTTAGAAGCCGATGGGTTAATCAAACGTTGGGGCGATGGCATTGAAGTAACTGCGATCGGGCGCTTGCTAATTCGCAATATTGCATCGGTGTTTGATAGCTATCTCATCCCCCACTCAAGCAAACGGTTTTCCAAGTCCCTATGAATCAGCGTCAGATTTGTTAACTCAGATTAGTTAACATAGTCAGGGACGGATAAATACTTTCATAACCGAGTTTTTGCGTAAATTCTAACCAATTCAACAAGGAAAAAATCAATGTTCTGTGAACAATGCGAACAAACAGCAAGCGGACAAGGATGCCATCAGTTTGGTGCTTGTGGGAAAAGTCCCCAGGTGAATGCTATCCAAGATTTGCTGATTTATTATCTGCGCGGGTTGGCTCCGATTGCCCTGAAAGCAAAGGAGTTAGGCATTGATACTCATGCAGTGGATGTCTTCACCTGCGAAACGATCTTTGCCACGATGACGAATGTCAACTTTTCCGAAAAGCGGTTTGTTGAGTATCTCCAAGAAGCGATCGCCCATCGCGCCAACCTCAAGGCTCAAGTGCAGCAAGCAACAGACACTCCACCTACCTGGGCTGCAATTTCCGACTTTGAACCCAACTTTGAGGATAGCCTGGTTGAGCAGGGTGAGCTGATTTCGTCTCAGTTCCTCAGTCAGTCTGGCTTGAATGTGGATATTTTCTCACTCAAACTCACAGTGCTATATGGGGTTAAGGGTCTTGCCTCCTACACCTTCCACGCCTACGAAGTGGGCCAGGAAGACGAGCGGGTGTATCGTTTCATTTATGAGGCACTTGTCGCCCTCGATAACCAGACCTTGAGCTTGCAGGAGTGGGTGGATCTTGCTCTTGAGGTGGGAGCCATTAATCTGCGCTCTATGGAACTATTGGATGCCGGACATACCGGTACCTATGGGCACCCAATTCCCACGCCTGTTCCCCTCAATCCACGGCAAGGGAAGGCGATTCTGGTTTCAGGACATGACATCAAACAACTCGAAGGCTTACTCAAGCAAACAGCAGACACGGGAATTACTGTTTACACCCACGGCGAACTTCTACCAGCCCACGGCTATCCCAAACTAAAACAGCAGTATCCCCATCTCTACGGTCACTACGGCACTGCTTGGCAGAACCAAACCAAGGATTTTGGCAAGTTCCCCGGTGCGATCGTGATTACGACCAACTGCTTAATGCCAACCCATTCCTATTATGAAGATAAACTCTTTAGCGTTGGCCCCGTCGGCTATCCGGGTCTGATTAACTTGAGTGCGATCGACAATGACACACCCGATTTTACTCCCGTTATTGAGAAAGCACTGGCACTTCCCGGCTTTACTGAAGATGCACCCCCCAGGGAAGTCACAGTTGGTTTTGCCCACAATACAGTCCTAGGGGTGGCAGATAAAATCATTGAGGCTGTGAAACAGCGTAAAATCCGCCATTTCTTCCTGGTGGGGGGCTGTGATGGAGCCAAACCCGATCGCAACTACTACACCGAGTTCGTAGAAAAAGTGCCTGATGATTGTGTCGTGCTAACCCTAGCTTGCGGTAAGTTTCGCTTCTTCGATCGACAAATGGGCGACATTGACGGACTACCCCGCCTGATGGATGTTGGTCAGTGCAACGATGCCTACTCAGCGATTCAGATTGCTGTAGCCCTAGCCAATGCCTTTGAGGTAGGTGTCAACGATATACCCCTTTCCATGATTCTGTCGTGGTATGAACAAAAGGCAGTAGCCGTCTTGCTAACTCTCTTGCATTTGGGGATTAAAAACATTCGTTTAGGGCCGACATTACCGGCGTTTATTTCTCCCAATGTATTCAAGCTTCTGTCGGAGAAATATAACTTGCAGGCCATTACCACCCCTGATGCCGATCTAGCAGCTTGCTTGAGCCCATTAGCAGTCATTCGCTAAGGAATGAGAATTAAATAACTTAGAATGCGTGATGGTTCTTGTGGGATGGGCGTCCCGCCCGTCCAGAAATGGCGGGCTATAAGCCCAACCCCTACTCCCCACTTTCAAGAGTGTAAATTATTTAATTCGCGATCCTAAGTCTATTCAGAGGGATTCATCTGCGTTAATCTGTGTTTATCTGCGGTGAAAAAAAGAGAATGTATTAACCGCCCCGGACAAGGGATTGACGCAGATTCACGCGCTTGTCGAGAATAGAGATAGGATGGAGATTCATATTCTCAAAGATGGCAGTCGGATTTTCACAGGCTACCGGAGTCAAATGAATCTCGCTGAGTCGGAGTTATGAACCCGATCGCACTAAGCATCGAGCATCCAAGCAATACACTTTTGCATTTGATTGCTCATTGTTTGTCGATCGGCATTATACCTGCGGCCGTGTCCCGGCAACACCCATTCAAACGAGTAATTAGCCAACTTCTGCATAGATTTGATTTGTTCTGGCCAAGAATACCAACAGACATCGTGAAAGCCAACTAGCTCCTGCAAACTTTCCGACCAAGCAAGATGATCGCCGGTGAACAAAAACTTGTTATTGTAAAGCAAAACTGTGTGACCTTTCGTGTGACCGGGCACCGATATAATCAACAAATCATCTGCTAGTTGATACGGTTCTGTGGGCGACAATTGCATTTCTACACGGCAAGTATCAGCGTTAATTTCGTCATAATGAATGATGCGATCGCACCCAAAATGCTCGCGGTATTGTTGATGATCTGCGACATCATCGCCGTGAGTCAAGTACATATAGCGAATGCCACCCATTGCTTCTATGTTTTTGACTAGCGGCGGCACAAAACGGGGAGAATCAACTAAAATGTTTCCTTCAGGGCGGACAATTAAATAGCTGGCTGCAGCGTAGGATTTCTCTGAGTGGTAGCCGCAGTGATAGACATTTTCTGCTACGAGTGCGGGTAACAGTTGCTGAGCTTGTTTGATGCTTTTGGGTTTTTCTACAGTGCCGATCGAACTTGTGGGACAAGACAAAAGAGCCGCGAGCGATCGCATTTCTTCAGTTTCATTAGTTGGCTGGCGGTAAACCGCAGACTGTTCTCCCGCTTGAGTAAATACTTCAGGTGCCATCCACCGACAAGTATCGCAGTCAATGCAGGTACTGTCCACTTGACACTCCCCTGGCTAAAGCCGAGGGGATTCTTGATTCGCAGAATCGACTTGCCGATGCAGAATTACTTCAACATCGGTAGCGGTCAACTCTCCACAAGCGTTCGGATCTAAGATCCAAGTTCC